>VBHV01000333.1 GCA_005881995.1 Chloroflexota bacterium
TCTGTATCAATCATAACATAAAATGAGGGTTGGAGGCGATTGTTTTCAAGCCAATTCTTACGCCAGACCATTCTATGGCTTATTCCCCAAAATCTCACCATATACCTTCGCCAGGCGAGCTGCGTAGTGGCCCCAGCCGCTTTGAGCATCCAGCGCCTCTTTATCGCGCTCAGTGAGGTGGTACTTGCGTTTGCGGATATCGAGCAGGGCGCGTGTCAATGACTCGCGGCTGGCCGGGTCATAGAGAACGCTGGCGCGAGGAGGGAGCATACCGCAAAAACGCGGCAGGTTGGGAGCGACCACCACACGTCCTGAAGAGAGCGCCAGTATTGCCGTTTCTAGTGTGCCAGCAGTCTCTATGGCAAAATGGGGCAGCACCAGGGCATCAGCCGCACCCAGGTATAGCGGCATGTCTTCCTTGCCGGGATTTGCCCTGTGCAGGTGAAGCGATGAGGTGAGCGCAGCCAGCTTCAAGATGCGCGTCGATTCACCTTTGTCTCCTGGAGTGCCGACAAGCAGCAATTGCAGTGCAGGGTGGTCTTCTCCGTCAGCTTCCTCTGCCTGCTTTGCCTTGCGGAACGCCTCGACCAGGTGGATAATCTCACGCTCGGTATGCTGTGAGGCCAGGCACAGGTAGGTGAACCCTGCATTGTCAGGGAAATTGAGCCGTTGACGCGCTTCCTCACGAGGTAGGGGCGGCACGTAGTGGCCCGATTCATCGCGCCCAAAGAAGCCTGGATGCGGAAGGCAGCGCACCTTGCGGCGTAATTTTCTATCGGGGTACAACCGGTCGGGTTGGCGCGTATACCCGATGACGGCATGGCTGAAATACAACAACTGGCGTTCCAATGCCCGGCGCGGGAGAAAGCGCAGCCCATGCAGACCACGCGCGCTCTGCCACCATCCTCCCGCGTCGGTCGTGATGATGCGAATCCCCCAACGATGCGCCAGCCAGACGCGAAACCCTAGCTGCTGCCGCTCCCGGTATGAGAGGTCGAGCGCCCCTGGACGATAAAAGTGCAGCACGCCAAGGGATTCGCCGCTATGCGCGCGGTGCTGCCAGAGCCAGGAGATGGGAATAGAAGGCGCGCCGGTCGTACAACGTATATCCTGCAAGCGCAACGCTTGTGTCAACAGATCGGCGGTATCATCGCGTTCAGCCGAACGCACCAGGAGGACGGCGGGCGATGTCACATCGTGTTCTATCAGCACGAGACTTTGTTGGAAGCGTCCCAGGTAGCGAGCCTGTTCCATCGCGGCTTGCAGGCGTTCATTCGTAGAGCGACTGGCCAGGCGCAGCAAAGGACGATGGATGAGGGCAAGCGAGAGCATTGCGCGCAGGTCTTGCAGAGCAGCGCGTATCATAGGCGGGGGGCTGCTGTGTTCACTGCTATCTCTATAGTGTGCCAGGACCTCTGAGCGTCCCTGCCAGTATGCTCGGCCCATGAAAAAAGGACGTACCAGGCGAGCCATTGGCGCACGGTGGGCGGCTACCGCAGTCGGTTCATACCAGAGAGTGTATCCTGCCGTGCGCAGCTGCTGGCACATATCGCGCACTTCGATACTGGATGGTACATCGATGCGTTTGCTCAAGAAAGGCGAGAAGTAGCCGATAGCGCGGAGCGCCTGGACTTTGACCGAAAAACAACAACTGCTGAAACAGGTGAAAGTGTTGAGTGTGTCCAGTTGGGTGCGCCTATCGGCTGGCTCAAAGTAGCCCAGCATGTCCAGCATATCATCGGTGAGCCAGTGCGGGCGCGCAGCCTCCCAGCGTATTTCGACACGCCCGCCAATGGCATCTGCACCGGTTTCCTGGTAAGCACTCCACAGGCGTTCAAGGAAATGTGGTTCGACCGTGGCGTCATCGTCAAGAAATACCGCAATCTCGCCCGATGCAGCCAGCAGGCCAGTATTACGCGCATAGGCCAGTCCATTTTGTGGCTCAGTAAGACATTGGACCTTCCAGATATCGTCTGTCTTGTGCTTTTCCTGCCGCCCCGCGTTTACATAGGCGCGCACCGCATCAAGTGTGCCATCATTGGAGCCATTATCGATGACGATGACTTCAAAGGCATTATAGGGCAACGTTTGTCGCCGCAGGCTAGCTAATGCGCTCAGTGTCAGGTTGCGCCGGTTGTAGGTACAGAGGATGATGCTGAAGTGCAGCGGTGTGCTTGTCTTCGGCTGGGAGACAGAGGGTTCTCCTTTGCCTTTTCTTTTCACCATGCGGGATTTTTGACGGGTAGTCATAGAAACGTTCCTTCCCAACGACCATACTCACATCATCTACCATCTACACTTCAGTATGACACACCCGTGCCAATTCATAGTGATGGATGGGTTGTAACCTGGTAAAGAACGCTTCGCTGGCGTGAAGAATTGAATTGCGAGAATATACTCTTTTCTCTACCAGATCATGTTGGTCTCAACCCGATCTTAACACTTTCACCAGAGATTCTTGAAGGGACAGCAGGTATCATATTGGAAGTGAAAAGTGGAGGATGTGGGGTTGAGTGGAATTACTGCGCAAATCTACGATGATTGTGTGTCTCTGGTGTATATCATAGCTTCGGATGAGCATGCTTCTCGCTTGCCGCGGGCTGCACAGCGTATTCGCCGCAATGTTCGTTGTACTGATACAGTGTTGTTATTGCAGCATACCTGCGCCATTATCTTGCCTCAGACGCCCCTGCAGGGAGCGCAGGCCGTGGCCCGGCGCGTTGTCGCTCTGCTGGTGGATATAGACTGTGAGCTACAGGCGTTTTATGGTCTATCCGCGGAGTGCTGGCGTAGGGATGCGTTTTATCGCGTCCACCAGGAGTATAGAGAGCGTGGAGGATGTGGGGGAGGCAATGGTGGAGCATCCTCATGCGGGTGGAGAAACCAATAGCGCGACAAATCAGTGCTCGCAAAGGATCCAACCCGTGCCGTATCTGGCCTTCCTCGCTGATTACCCGTCTCGTCGCCTGTTACACCTTTTTCCTTATGAACTGGCCTGCCGCTATCAATGTGTTCCGGTAGGCGCGGATCGCGACATGCTCACCATAGGAACCAGTCAGCGCCAGGATGATGCTGTCATCGCGCACTTTGAGCAGGTGACTCGGCGCGGTATTTTTCAGGTACGCTGTGAGGTAAGTATGATTGATGATGTACTGCGATACTGGCAGAGAGTGGAGGTGGAAAACGTCAATCATGACGGGAAAATGCTCACAGAGCCACAAAGCGTCCGGCAATTGATTTAAGCCTTACTCCAGAATCTCTTCTTTTTCCTTACGTTCTGCCTGAGCGGAGCCAGACGCGCCAGCGTCGTTGGCAGGATGGATAGGTGCCGAGACAACTTCGACTGTCTCCACTATTTCGGGGACTCCTTCTGCGGCGTTGGGGAATTGTTCCGGGTGTGTCTCGCGCCAGTTCTGCCAGATGGCAATGAGTAAGGCCTGTATTAATCCGGCCAGGGGCGCTGCCAGAACTGCACCCCAGATGCCAAACAATTCGGCACCGGCGATCAACGCGACCAGGGAGAGCGCTGGATGAAGTCCAACCGCTTTACCAAGAATACGAGGTCCAACAATATCGCCCTCGAAGACGTGTACCACGATAAAGTAAATGAGTACGCCCACGGCAACTAACCAGCCTTCGCTCAGAGCGATCAGTACACACACTGCGCCTGAGGTCAACGTACCAAGTACAGGAATAAACTCCAGGACAAAGGCCAGCACGCCGAGCAAGAAGGCATAGGGCAAGCGGAAGATGGTCATCCCCACTCCTACAAGCACACCGATCAGAATAGAGAGGGTTAACTGCCCACGTATGTAGCCGCCCACTACACGTTCGAGGGTATGCATGACAAATTGGGCTCGTTCCCGTTGCGGTAACGGCGCGTTACGCTGTATCCATCGTTTGAGCCGTGCACCATCAATCAGCAGGTACACGCTGAGCACAGCCACGATAATGATATCGAGGGCAAAATCAAAGATGCTCGCGAGTAACGGTCCGATGCCGCCTACAAGACCCTGTGCCTGGCTGACCACTTGTTGCTCAAAACCATTAACGCTGGGTGTGAGCAAGGTGCTGATATTGTTTACCAGTGATGTGACCTGCAAGATCGTCGTATTGATAACGAAATAGAGAAGCAGGCTGAGACAGCTCAAAACAACCAGGTAGACAAAGATAATAGCCACAATGCGCGGCATGAAGCGATTGAGCAGTTTAACGCCAGGGGCAAGGGCGTAGGCCAGCAGCGCTGCTACGATTATGACCAGTATTGTGCGGATGATATATCCGGTGGCCCACAAAATGACCACGCCGAGTACGATCCAGGCGAGAATGGCGATAGGGATGTCGCGCCGCTGCGTCCATTTTGACGCGGCTTCGGGAGACACATTGACGCGAAACTTGTTGAGGCTGTTCCTGTCTAATGGCATGGTGCGTAATTTTCTATCTTCATAACCGAAGGCGGCATATTCGGGTAGAACGACTCTTATTTCATTGTCTATACATTATATAATACGCAGCGTCACGCATATTATCGCATGTTACTTTTTGAAAGCACCGGGTTGCAGGCGCAAAAAAAAGAGAGGGATGACCCCCCTCTCTACTGGCTGGGGTGCAGGGATTCGAACCCCAATTGGCCGATCCAGAGTCGGCAGTCCTACCGTTGAACGACACCCCAAAGTATCGTGTGCAGTATCATATCGTAACTCTTGCGGGTTGTCAAGCAATTTTTAGTGGTCTGCGCTTTGGCGACTGTTCATGAATTCACCGTAATTCCAGCCCGCGTGAAATGTGCGCGTATTTTGCTCAGCAAAGCGTGGTAAGCGTTGCGCTATGGCCTGTTCGAGCAAGGAGCAGGGAAGCAGGTGCGTGTAACCGGCAAAGACACCCAGCATAATAATGTTGATGCGGCTATCATGCTGCTGGTCTTCGTTCGCCTCCGCCATCGATGCTGGCAGCAGTTCAGGCACAAAAACGCCGGTGACACCCGCCTCTTGTAATGCGCGTTCGATCTCAGCCTGTGTGGGATAATGCAGACCCGCTACACCAGCAGCAATAGGCACGCGATGGTAGGTATTGATGAAGGCCAGCGCGCCCCTGCGCGCCATTGGCAATGCGCGCAGCGCCTCGCTCATTTCCAGGGCGATCAGGATATCCGCTTCACCGGCGGGAATAGCCGGACTTGCCGATGGCCCCAGGCGCATATGGCACATACCCGAACCGCCCAGCCGCGCCAGGCTGACGCGCGAGAGAACGCGCACCTCTTCGTTTGCTGCCTCGGCTGCTATTGCCAGCATTTCCATAAAGGTGAGGGTGCCTTGCCCGCCGATGCCAAGCATGATGATGTTAGTCGTCTGCATCTCGTTAATCCTGTAACATGTGCCGAAGTTGCAGTCCTGCGAATACTGTAGGAGTCCGATTTATCGCGCCCTCTTGCTCTTCGCGCGCAGCTGTTGGTTGAATCGCATCAAAGGGACAGGCAGCGACGCACAAGCCGCAGGCGACACAGGTGGCGGTATCGATGGCAACGCGTGGTTTCAAGTCCTCCAGAGAAAGTAAAACGGAGGGGCAGCCAACTTTATGATAACAAGGAGTATCCTCACAGCCTCGTCCCGCCATACATGCATCCTGATCCACCTGTACGGGTTCATGAATGAGGACACCCTGGGTAGTGCAGGGTGCCTCGGCAATCACGACGGACACGCCGGGATGATGCATGGCATCTTGCAGGGTATCGATCATCTTTGGCAGGTCATAGGGATTCGAGCGTTTGACATACTCGACGCCGCAGCCGCGCACGATCATAGCGATGTCAGCGCTCACGCTGGGACTGCCATCGGCGCGTTTACCTGTACCCGGATCGGGCTGCATGCCCGTCATGGCGCTGCGACTGTTGTCCAGGATAATGAGCGTGAGATTGACGCCCGATTGCACCGCGTTGAGCAGGCCCGCGATGCCGTTGTGATAAAACGTCCCATCGCCCATCGCCGCCAGCACTGGCCGCTCGATGCCAGCCTGCTTCAATCCTTGTGCGATGCCGATACTGGCCCCCATTGAGACTTCAGTCCAGCAGGTATCGAGCGGCGCATTCATGCCGATGATGGTGCAGCCCACGTCACCCGCCGTGATAACATCATCCTGTGTATAGCCCAGTTGCTCAATAGCGCGGTTCAGCGCGTAGTAGGTCATGCGGTGCGGACAGCCGGGGCAGAATTCGAGCGAGCGAGGGGGAGCAGAAACGGCTGGGGATGCCTTCTGTGCTGGAAGAAGGTTGCCATTCATACTTGTCTGCCTGGGCATCTCTTGCATGCCACCCGTCATACCCACGTCGCGCACGCTCGTCCATGCCTGTGGCCGTCCCACCAGCTCATCGACCTTTGCCAGTGTGATTTGTACCAGCTCCTGCGAATAATCCCCCACGCGCGGCAGCAGACCATCGCGTTTGCCGTAGACCTTTACGTGCAGACCCGCTTCAGCAATCAGCGCTAATACCTGGGTTTCGATCAGTGGGTCTAACTCTTCCAGCACCAGTACGTGATCAACCCGCGCCAGGAAGTCACGTATTTCCTGTTGTGGCAGAGGATTGACTATCCCCAGTTTCAAAACAGGCACGTGCGCGAACCACGCGGGCGAACGCTGGCGCAATTCTTGAAGATACGTGAAGCTGACACCCGCGACAATGATGCCGAGGCGTTTGCCCTGTTCACTTTGCGCTGTCGCGGGTAAGGTAAATACCGGGCCGAGTCTGCCATCTGTCGCATTTGTCTCGTTCGTCCCCTTGGTTCCGTTTGCTCCATCTGCCGCCAGCTTTCTGCATAGTTCGCCAGCCTGGTCGAGGCGCTTTATCGCCTCAGCGTGCTGGTCGCGGCACCACTGGGGAGCGGCTTTGGTAAATTTGGCGAGATCGCGTGGAAAATAGGCGGGGTGTTTGTATGCATCACGCTCAAGCTTACCAACCTTCATGGCGGTAATGGCATTAGCGACCGCGGTTGTACCCAGGACGAAGACCGGCGCTCCGGTTTGTTGCGAGACATGAAAAGCCAGGTGCGTCATGCTGTAGGCTTCTTCGGGGCTGGCAGGCATAAATAGCGGCAGCGAGGTCAATTGGGCATAATAGCGAGTGTCCTGTTCGACCATACCGTAGTAGACGCCTACATCATCAACGGTGTAGATGACCATCGCGCCCAGCACGCCGCTGTGGGCGATGGAGAGCAGCGAATCCGCCATCACATTCACCCCGGACATCTTCATCGCCACAAAACTGCGCTTCCCTGCCCAGGCCGCGCCCGTCGCCACTTCCAGCGCCACTTTTTCGTTGACGCTCCACTCCACCGTAATTCCATAGTGTTGAGCGATGGGAATAAGGGCGGTGATGGCTTTTGTGCTTGGGTTGCCGGGATACCCGGTAGCGACTTCTACTCCTGCTTCTAATGCGGCACGCGCTACAGCTTCATCCCCGGTTAAAAAGAGCCGTTTCCCCGGCATGGTCAGAACGTTCACTCTAGTGGATCCTCTTCGCATGGTGGAGTTCCAATACATTCTTTGCAGGCTGCATAAGATCATGTAGGAACATTTGGATATATCTTACATATAGTTAGTGTATGTTATACGTTTGCGGTCTGTCAAGAAGTGTTTCGTCACAATGTTGTAACAAAAAGCCGAGGATTACGGTCAAATCCCCGGCTAGCGCTATGTTTCCGAACGATGCTCAATCAGCCAGCGCCTCCGAAGGCGTTTCGCCACCAGCGATAACCTGGCGGCGTTTGAAGCCGAACCAGTAGATGGCACCAACGATGAAAAGAATCGCCAGTGTGAGTTCAAAGAGTGGCATGCCACCAAGTACGGGTACATTGGCTAAATTTGGGAAGGCTACACCTAGTGCCGAGTTGGTGTAAATGCTGCGCAGCCCCCCAAACCACAGGAAGTTCACAATCATTAGACCACCGTAGATCAGCGCCAGTATGTTGATCAACATGCCCCAACGGCCCAGGCTAAAAGGAGCTTTCGTCCTGGGCCAACCTCTTAAACGAGCACCGAGCGAGGCGATGTTGTTCAAGAAGTACGAAGTGTAAATCAAACCTGTTGCGCCTATTACAATGACGCCAATTGCAGTAGGGAGATTGAGCAGAGCCAGGAGGGGGATGGCGGAGAGTATAGCAACAGCTATTCCCGCCCAGACTGGCGTGCGGAAGGTGTGGTTGACAGTTCCCCAAGCTCTTCCAAAGGGAAGGCGGCCATCACGTCCCATCGAAAACATCAGGCGAATGGTGGCCGACTGGATAGCCAGCGTGCAGACGCACACGGCTATGAAGACGACTCCCAGATAGATGTTTCCCCAGGAAGTGCCAAGAGCATTCTGGATAATCGTTGGGAGCGTTTGCGTGAAGTTTGCGCCACTGGCAACAGTCTCG
>VBHV01000334.1 GCA_005881995.1 Chloroflexota bacterium
CCCTCGAATTTGCCTTTGCTCATCCTGGTCTTCATTTTGTCTCTTCTCTCTGCTGCTCGATTTCGCTCAGATAGATTGGCCGGTGTTCTTCAAGGGACTTCTGTGCGGCCATTGCTATTACGACTGGCGCACGTCCGTCGTATCCAGTAACAGGCACAGGTGTGTTATGGAGCACGGCATCGATGAATGCGGTCATCTCAGCGACAAAGCTCTCATTATAGCGTTCGAGGAAAAAATGCTGTGGGAGATCGCGCCGAACGCTGTGACTATCGCTAATGATCGCCGTGTTCGGGTAGTTGTTCCCGATGCTGATTGCGCCAGCACTGCCCAGGACTTCCACGCGCTGGTCGTAGCCATACGCCGCCCGGCGGCTGTTGCTGATCGTGCCGATGACTCCATTGGTCATGCGCAAGGAGACAACGCAGGTATCCACATCACCCGCCTCGCCAATAGCAGGGTCGCTCATTACCCCCCCCAGTGCGAAGACTTGCTCCACTTCGCTTCCCATCAAAAAGCGGGTCATATCGAAGTCATGGATAGTCATATCAAGAAAGATGCCACCAGAAACGCGAATGTATTCTATTGGCGGGGGTGTAGGGTCGCGGCTGACGATTTCGAACTGGTGAGGTTGCCCAATCTCTCCGCATTCTATCGCCTGGCGCGCGCGATTGAAGCTCGCGTCAAAGCGTCGATTAAAACCTATCTGAAGCTTCACACCGGCACGCTTAACGGCTTTCAACGCTCGATCGATCGACGCAAGGTCAAGCGCAATTGGTTTTTCGCAGAAGATGTGTTTCCCTGCTTGTGCTGCCTCCTCGATGATGCGGGCATGGGTATCCGTGGACGCACAGATCACAACAGCCTCAATATCAGGGCGATCCAACACGACGCGGTAATCCCGTGTGAAAGAGGCAATAGCAAAGCTTTCTGCGCACTGCCTTGCAGTCTCCTCGAAAGCATCAGCGACCATGAGTACGTCAGCCGATGGAATCCGCGTGGTGAGATGTTCGGCATGGAGGTGACCTATGCGCCCGGCACCGATCAAGCCTATTTTCAACGATGGTATTGGCATGAGGCATCTCCTTATTTGCTACAGTCCAATGGCGCTAAGGTATGCCCGGTTCCGCTCAGCGCTTTCCTTTGGGCTGCCCATACCTGGGAGAACATCCTGCTCCACTACAATCCATCCGTGGTAGCCATTTCTGCGCAACCGCTCAACAACACCGGCAAAAGGCACATTGCCCTTGCCCAATTCACAGAACACCCCCTGCCGTAACGAAGTGAAATAGTCCCAGCTTTCCGCACGCGCCTGCTCAGCCAGCTGCGGCTGGCAATCCTTAAAATGCACGTGTCGGACGCGCCCAGCAAAACGGTCAAGCCCATCGAGGACTCGCATTCCATCTGTGCCGCCTGACCCAAGGAGATAGTGCCCGGTATCGAATACCAATCCGATCAGATCAGGATCGGTCATATCAAGAAAATGCGCGATCTCTTGCGGCGTCTCGACATAACCGGCGCAGTGGTGATGGAAGGCCGTCGGCAGGCCGGTCGCATCACGCACCGCGCGCGCAATGCGTTCGGCGCCACTGGCGAATGTTTCCCACTCGGGTTGGCTGAGGCCCATCTCCGCTGTGACACGCCCGGCGTGCCGCGTACGCACGGCGTCGGTGCCATTGGCATCGGCGAGAATAAGCAATGGGCGCTGAACCTCTATGCTGGCATCCACAGCTGCTGCCAGTAATTGTGCAACCTTCAAAGCCTCGGCTTCGCCGCGCGCGTGTGCGTCCGCATATTTCAGCGCTACTGGCACGAACGCCCCGACCATGACCAGGTGACGCCTCTGGAGCTCCATTTTAAGCCTGGCTGGCTCGGTGGGCATATACCCCCAGTCGCCCAGTTCAGTGCCGACGTAGCCGCTATCGCGTAGCTCATCGAGCATCTGCCCATAGGCAATACTTTCACCCTCCAGCCCTTCAAATTCAAGTGATCCCCATGAGCAAGGGGCGTTGGCAATACGGATATTTGCCATAGAGTCTTTTATCCTTTAACCCCATGCAGGACGAACCCGGAGTCAGCCCTGCTGTGACGGGCTAAAACTTGCGCGACCACTCTCTGGGCCAACGCTCAACGACAACTTTCTTCTGAGTATAGAATTCGATGGCGTCGCGTCCCTGAGCATGCATATCACCGAAGAAGCTATCCTTCCAACCCGAGAATGGGAAAAAGGCCATCGGAGCTGCCACGCCAATGTTGATGCCGATATTGCCTGCCAGCGCCTCATGGCGGAATTTGCGTGCCGCGGCGCCGCTGCTCGTGAAAAGGCATGCCATGTTACCGTAGGAGGAGTTATTCACCACCTCAATGGCCTCATCGACAGTCTGCACATGCACCAGGCTGAGCACCGGCCCGAAAATCTCGGTACCGGCGATCTCGCTGCGCGGATCGACGTTATCGAGCACTGTTGGGCGGACGAAGTAGCCCCGCTCGTAGCCAGAGATCGATGCGCTCCGCCCATCGACGAGCACTTCAGCTCCCTCGCTCATACCTTTCCCGATTAACGACTCGATGCGTTGTTTACTCTCAGGTGTGATGACCGGCCCCATTTCAATCGCTGGATCAAGCCCATAGCCGACCTTACGTGAAGCCGCCATTTCTCTGATCTGTTCTCTGAAAACATTGCCAGCCTCGCCAACCGTGATCGCCAGCGATGTCGCCAGGCAGCGCTGACCGGCGCACCCAAAGGACGAGTCGGCTATGATGCGGGTGGCCATCTCCATATCAGCGTCAGGCAAGACGATGACCGGGTTCTTCGCTCCGCCCTGACACTGGGCACGTTTCCCGTTGCCTGTCGCCCTGCTGTAGACGTACTTTGCCACCGGCGACGATCCAACGAAGGAGATGGCGCGCACGCCTGGATGATCGAGCAGGGCATCGACGGTGCCCTTCGCGCCATTGACCAGGCTGACCACGCCAGGAGGCAGGCCCAACTGGTCGATCAGATCAAAAACCCTGCTCATCGTCATCGGCACCTTCTCGGAAGGCTTGAGTATGAAACAATTGCCGCAGGCAATGGCATAGGGCAGGAACCAGAGCGGGATCATGCTGGGAAAGTTGAATGGCGTGA
>VBHV01000742.1 GCA_005881995.1 Chloroflexota bacterium
CTATCTCGATTGCCATTCCGGCATCAGCGGTGACATGTTTCTAGGAGCCATGCTCGATGCAGGCTTCTCCCTGGACACGCTCAAACAGGTCCTTGCTGGCATGCCCATCACTGGCTATGAATTGCAACTGGAGCAGTTTCAAGATAAAGGCATACGCGGTTCGCGTTTCCAGGTGATACTAACCGATCAGGAGCAGCCAGCTCACCATCTTTCAGATATCATGGCGCTGGTCGATGCCTCGACACTCTCTCCACGTGTGCGTGCAAGCGTACGCTCCATCTTCCACTGCCTGGCGGAGGCCGAAGCCGCCGTGCATGGCACCACACTCGAAGAGGTACACTTTCACGAAGTCGGCGCCGTTGATGCCATCATCGATATCACCGGAGCCGCCCTCGCTATCGAGACGTTAAATATCGCTGCCCTCTACGCCTCGGCCCTGCCGTTGAGCAGCGGTCATGTCAAAACCGCTCACGGCCTGCTGCCCGTTCCTGCCCCCGCCACCCTGGAAATTTTGCGGCGTGTAGCCGCGCCCTGGAAGCCCAGTCCGGCCGAAGGCGAAATGGTCACACCCACAGGCGCGGCCATCCTCGCCACGCTGGCCCGTTTTGAAACGCCAGCTATGCGTATTGAACGCGTCGGCTATGGCTTTGGCCGGAAATCCTTCCCCTGGCCCAACTGCCTGCGCCTCTGCCTGGGGCGTCCGCTTGGAGTACACATGGCAGGAGCAGACAATCCCTTCCCCGATACCGATTGGGTGACCGTCATTGAAAGCAACATAGATAACATGACCGGCGAAGCCCTTGGCGACCTGATGGAGCGCCTGTTAGCGGTGGGAGCGCTGGATGCCACCTATCTACCGCTCCAGATGAAGAAGAATCGCCCCGCCGTCCTGCTCAGCGTCATCTGCCGCGTAGAAGACGGCGACGCGCTGGCGCAGTTGCTCCTGAGCGAAACCAGCACCCTCGGCCTGCGTCTCCAGCAGGTAGAGCGGCGCAAGGCCCAGCGCACCCAACAGGACATCGAGACCCCGCTAGGCATCATGACCATCAAAGTAAAACGCCTGGGAGATCGCATAATCAGCGCCGCGCCCGAATACGAAGAATGCCGGCGCATCGCCCTCGAACGGTCTATGCCCCTGGAAGAAGTATACGAGGTTGCAAGACAGGTGATCAAAAATACTATAATTAAAGAGTAACAAGAATGTAAGATTGCCTCTAGAAGAGAGACCTATGGATTTCAAAGATTGGCGCAAAGCCGCTAACGATAAGGCTATTGAGGAAGCGCAGCATCAGGAAACGCAGCAGGCAGGCAAACGGCGAGGCAGGAATTTTCAGGATTATATCGAAGAGCAGAT
>VBHV01000335.1 GCA_005881995.1 Chloroflexota bacterium
AGCCAGCTCTAGCGGATACCCATATATCCCCGTACTGAGCGAGGGGAAGGCAATACTTTTAACCTGGTGCTTCTCAGCCAGATCGAGGCAAGTCTGATAAGCGCTGGCCAATAGACGTTCATCGTCTGGCGAACCGGAATACATGGGGCCGACCGCGTGGAAGACATACTTCGCGGGGAGCCTGCCCGCCGTCGTCGCGACCGCGCTGCCGGTGGGGCAGCCGCCAATCTTGCGGCACTCCTCCATAATGCCAGGCCCACCTGCGCGGTGAATCGCGCCATCAACGCCGCCTCCGCCTCGCAGACCGCTGTTGGCGGCATTGACGATGGCATCAGCCTGCACCGTGACGATATCGCCCTGTAACAGCGCCAGCGTGACGCCGTTGATGTTGCGCGTCGACATAAACAACTCTCCCATCTACACGAGCAAGCCGAATGGCTCCTCCAATAAGCGCTTGACCTCTTGCAGGAAACGCGCCGCAGTCGCGCCATCGATAGCACGGTGGTCAGAAGAGAGCGTCACCTTCATGCGATCACGCACTACCACCTGTCCATCAACGACCACAGGCGTAGGCGTAATTGAGCCAACCGCGAGAATCGCCGACTCCGGCGGATTAATCACCGCTGTGAAGCTATCGACATCGAACATCCCCAGGTTGCTCACTGTGAACGTGCCGCCCGAAAACTCTTCCGGGCGCAGTTTGCCGGTGCGTGCCGCCTCCGCCAGTCGCTGCGATTCACGCGCAATATCGAGGATGCCGCGCTGATCTGCATTGTGTATGACAGGCACAATCAGCCCCTGCTCAAGCGCAACCGCCATGCCGACATGCACCTGCTTCTTCTGGATCAGCCGGTCCTCCGCGAAGGAGACATTGACCTGCGGCATACGCACCAGCGCTCGCGCCACCGCTTTGATAATCAGGTCGTTGAAACTGACTTTGACCGGTGAGGGATCAGTAGCGGCGTAGGCATTGATTTGCTTGCGCAGTTCCGCCAGTTTGCCCGTATCGATCACGCTCGTGACATAGAAATGCGGCGCGGTCTGCATACTCTGGCTCAGACGCCTGGCAATCGTGCGGCGCATAGAGGTCAGAGGTATTTCAACAAACTCACCCGCCTCTACAGGTACAGGAGTGGGTTCAGCGATTGGTATGGATACGGGTGCTGCCGACGTGGGTGGAGCGACAGGAACAGGTGGCGCCTCCGCAGGCATTGGCAGCGCGGCCTGCGACAGCGCGGCTTCGATATCCATCTTGATAATGCGCCCATTCGGCCCGGTGCCGCGAATACGCGTGTAATCCACCTGCTCCTCTTCGGCAAAACGGCGGGCCAGCGGCGAGATAAAGATACGCCCCTGGGTATCTGAGGGGGTTGGCGCTGATGTTATGGTCACAGCAGCCGCCTGTGGAATTGTCTCTAGTGTAGCAACCGGTGACGACGAGGCAAAAGGCGTTTTGGTCGCTGCCTGTCCCGCCGGGCCTCGATTTATCGCGCCCGCGGCGGTGGATGTACTTCCAGCGCCATTCCCGGCTATACTTTCGGGCAGTGGCTCATCGGGCGCGCCGATCAAGGCGATACCCGCCCCGATGGGGGCCGAATTGCCTTCCGGCACGAGTATTTTGCGCAGCACGCCGCTCGCAAAGGCTTCGATTTCGATATTGACTTTATCGGTCTCGACCTCCGCCAGCGATTCGCCTTTTTTCACCGCGTCGCCTTCGTGTTTAATCCAGCGGAGAATCTTCCCCTCTTCCATGGTATCGCCCATTTTGGGCATTTCTACGGTTTTCATATTTGTTGTTTCCTCATTTAGGGCGCGATTATGAACATGCACAAATTATGCGGGCAACGGATTATTTTCTCGATCTTCCTAATCGCGCCCCTACATCTGGCGTTTTAAGCGCGTACAAGGGCGGCTGGCACAATTGCCCTGGCGGCGTTCACAATATCGCTCTTATTAGGCATGGCAGCGCGTTCCAGCACTTTTGAATAGGGCATAGGGACATCCGCGCCTGTCACGTGCTGGATGGGTGCGTCGAGATAGTCGAAGGCGAACTCGTAGATCAGCGCCGCCAATCCCTGGCCCGTGCCATAGTATTTCCAGCCCTCCTCGGCAATCACTACGCGATTGGTCTTCTTCACCGAGTCTACCAGCAGGTCAATATCGATGGGGCGAATACTCCTCAGGTCAATGACCTCCGCGTCGATTCCCTCTTTGGCAAGGTCTTCGGCAGCCTGCATGGTAAGATGCAGCATGCGCGAGAAAGTAATGATTGTCACATGCTGCCCTTCGCGTTTCACCTCACCGCGATTGAGCGGTACGGTGTACTCCACGCCCTCGTCTGGCACTTCGCCTTTGACGTTGTACAGCAGTTCATGCTCGATAAAGAGCACCGGGTCGGGATCGCGCACAGCAGATTTGAGCATGCCTTTTGCATCATAGGGTGTGGCCGGCATAACAACTTTCAAGCCGGGGATATGCGCGAACAGTGACTCGAGCATCTGCGAATGCTGGGCGCCACGCTGTGCGCCGCCGCCGCCAGGAGTGCGAATGACCAGTGGAACTTCTGGTTGACCCCCAAACATGTAATGGAATTTGGCCGCGCTGTTGATAATCAGGTCACTGGCGAGCAGGCTGAAATTGATGGTCATGAGTTCGAGAATGGGACGCAGGCCGCCAAGCGCCGCGCCGATAGCCGCGCCCGTAATGATCTCTTCCGCTAAAGGGGTATCGCGCACGCGCTTCTCACCAAACTCCTCAATCAGTCCTTTGCTGACGGCATAGGTACCGCCATAACCGGCAATATCTTCGCCCAGGATAAAAACACGTTCGTCGCGCAGCATTTCTTCGCGAATTGCCTCGCGCAGCGCGTCACGGTAGGTTATTGTACGCATCTATAATTTCCTCGTATCAATTCCGTATCCTATTTCCTCTCGTAACGGTAGGCCAGCGCGGTGGAATCATCGACCATCACGTCGGTATAGAGTTCTTCCGGCGTGGGATTGGGGCTGTTCTCTGCGAAATCGGCGGCATCTTCTGCGGCCTGGGTAGCCCTGGCATCGTTCTCGTCAAATTCTGCCTGTGTCGCGGCCTCGGCCTCCAGCAATCTCTTCTCAAAGATACCGATGGGATCGCGCGTGGTACGCCATTGCTGCTCTTCTTCGCGAGTACGGTAGTAGGCGGGATCGGTCATGGAGTGTCCACGAAAACGATAGGTCTTGATCTCCAGCAAGGATGGACCCTCGCCACGGCGCGCTCGCTCGACGGCGCGTTTGACGGCTTCGTAGACGGCAATCACATCCATGCCGTCCACCTGCTCGCCCGGCATGTTATAGGCGGCGGCGCGTGGAAGCAGCGAATCGACCGCCCAGGCCTTTTGCACCGCCATGCCCATCGAGTACTGGTTATTTTCACAGATATAGACAACGGGCAGCTGCCAGATTGAAGCGAGGTTTAGCGATTCGTGAAACGCGCCTTCATCGACCGCGCCATCTCCAAAGAAGCACACGGTCACGCTGTCTTCACCCTGGTACTGAGAGGCAAGAGCCACGCCTGTCGCGATGGTCAATTGCGCGGCAACGATGGCGTTCCCACCAAGCAGCCCCAGTTCGTTGCTCCACATATGCATGGAACCGCCCTTGCCCTTGCTGCATCCGGTAATTTTCCCGAAGAGTTCGGCCATTACCGCACCGGGTTCTATCCCCTTCGCAATGGCGTGTCCATGCTCACGATAGCTCGACAACACCTTGTCTTCTGGGCGTAGCGCGGCAATACTTCCTACGCCAACGGCTTCCTGGCCAATGTACAGGTGCATGAACCCGCCAATTTTGCCGCGTGTATATTCTTCAGCGCTCTTCTCCTCAAAACGGCGCAGGAGCGCCATCATATAATGCATTTCTAACAGTTGTGTCCGGGTAAGTCCCGCAAGTGTTGCGTTACTAATCGCCATAGGCCCTCTCTCTTCATGTGTGCTTGGTACCTATTCTTCACCTCATTGTGATTTTTCTGTGATGTATTTTACTCCAATTAGAGCCACAATGTATAGTCCTTTGCATTTGTAGGGGTTGGGGTAGGTTTGTGTGGGGTAGGGACGCTTGCGTCGCCTCGGTCAGGATGGCTCTCAAATTAGTGCTGGAGAAGAAAAAAGCAAAACGCGCATGCTGTTTGCGCTGGCGAGCATCGAGAAGGCAAA
>VBHV01000336.1 GCA_005881995.1 Chloroflexota bacterium
CCGCGCATTCCCACCCATACTCCTCTCGCAGGTTCGAGCATTGTGGCAAGCGAGCATGAACGGGCAACACCGCTTCCTCTAGCAGGCGCTATCAGCCTTGCCGGAGTGGTTGACCTGGAAATGGCCTGGAAACTGCAGTTGAGCAACAGTGCGGTCGTAGAACTGCTTGGACATACCTTCCCCAACGCGCCCGAACGCTATCTGGCAGCTTCACCTGCCGCCATGCTGCCCCTCGGAGTGCCGCAGATACTTATTCACGGCACACGAGACAGCAGTGTTCCCATCGAGGTCAGCCGAACCTACGCCGCAAAAGCGAAAGCGCTAGGTGATCCCGTAACCTATATCGAGCTAGAAGGCATCGATCACTTCGATGTGATCAACCCGCAATCCACCGCCTGGGCCAGGACTATTGAAGCATTGCAGCAGTATATCTAACCTAAGACGTTGGCCGCGCAATAAGCGCGTCCTGCGTGGCAAAGACATCATAATTCCCCGGCCTTTGGAACACCGCATTGCCATAGGCGGCATCTACGAACCAGCCAAACCAGGATTGTTGCGAATACGCCGTCTTGAAAAAATTATCGTCACCGCCATTAAGGGCTATCGCGGAATGGGGAGAATTGCGTTCCATAGTAATATCGTCGAAGCGCCCTTCCAACCGGGTCAACTTGTACCCCGTGTGCAGCCCAAGCACATTTAACCATGTTGGAAACTTCACGATATCGCCCTGGAGCATCCATTCATCTCCATTGAGAAGATAGGTGCTATCAGAGGTAGGATGACCATTGTCATCGTACATGATCAACTCAACACTCATCTGATGGGCGGAATTTCCAAATGACATGGCATGAATATGAGCCACTTTTATCTCCCCCGTTAATCCAAGATAGGTTTGAATTAAGAACGTCATCCACAACAGCGAAACGGCAATTGCTATGAGCAGGATACCGCTTATGCCACGTCCTAAGAGAAAGCGGCGAGGACGCCAGATGCGAGGAACCCGGCGTCCCTGCTTTATCAACGCTTCTTTTTCTTCACGTGTCTCATGCCGTCGCAGCAAACCCATTGCTGCCGATATGAACAACCAGAGTCCTACAATGGCTATAAGAAGCAGAATGATCTGTGGTAGACCTATTTGTACTGGAAAATGCATGGCTTTCTCCTTGCCTCTGGCATCGCCAAATGAAAACTTTCTCTTTCCTCAACACGTATTGCGCAGTTACTCGGTTTTGGTGCCGTAAAACCGCCGCGATGATGTGCACGATGCCCGTTACTGATGTTGTATTCTTTTTCTGCTTTCCACAAAAGAACATAATGTAACTTCTCCCCTTTTTCAACATTATGGGCAGTGTGGTGTAACCAGAGACTACAGCCAGGGCAGTATTGCAGGCTACCATGCAATATATTACCAACCAATTGGCGCTTTTTGCCACAACTATTGACTTTCTTGCACGATAATGTATAATTTTATCAAATCCTTAGTAATATTACGCAATGTGCAAGAGTTTTTTATTTCCTGCCGCTTTCATACTTATATCCTTAACCGAAATATTCCAGGAGCGATCTACATAACAGGGAGGAGTTTCTTGATGCTTGCTACACTGCGCCAACGCAACTTTGCGTTGCTCTGGCTCGGAGGATTGATCTCACTGATCGGTGATTGGGCGCTTATGGTTGGCCTGCCTATTTACGTGTACCTGCTGACGCGTTCGGTGCTGGCTCTGAGTATCGCACTACTCGTATCGAGCATACCAAACATCGTGCTAAGTTCGATCGCAGGAGTTTTTGTGGATCGCTGGGATCGCAAGCGTACCATGGTGATCACGAACCTGCTGCTGGCGCTGGCACTCCTGCCGCTGCTGTTAGCCCGAACGGCAGATCGAGTCTGGATCATTTACCTCGCAGCTTTTGTAGGAACTTGCATCGAGCAGTTCTTCTCTCCTGCGCAAAGCGCACTCCTGCCGACGCTGGTCAGAGAGGCACACCTGGTCCAGGCCAATTCGCTGAACTCGCTGAGCAGCAATCTCGCGCGCCTGGTTGGTCCGGCCCTCGGTGGCCTCATCGCGGCTTTGTTTGGTCTCAACGGCATCGTGCTGGTAGATGCTGCATCATTTCTGATTGCCGGTATACTGGTCGCTCTGATCACCGCTTCGTCCAAACCCCCGGTAGAAACGAAAACCCCACTTCCAGCTGCCGAGGCCGGAGCCCTGGCCCATCTCTGGCACGAGTGGATTGATGGTATGCGCGTGATTCGCTCAGAACGGACGCTCTCAGTACTGCTTACAATGTTCGCGATAACGATGCTGGGCGAGGGCGTTTTTGGAGTGCTTTACCCCGTCTTCGTCTATCAAATATTGCATGGCGGAGCGCTGCAAATCGGCCAATTGATGAGTGCGCAAGCGGTAGGGGGTCTGATTGGTGGAGTATTCGTGGGATGGCTTGGCAAGCGGATCATGTCGCGCTGGGCGATCGGCCTGTTCGGGATGGCTTTCGGTATCACTGACCTCCTCATCTTCAACTCTCCAGCATTCTTCCCGTTCTTCTGGCTCACAGTCGGGCTTTTCGTGACCGCCGGATTGGTAGGCATTGGCCCCGCGACAGGAGCTCAATCGCTCCTGCAAGCGAAGTCTCCTGATGCCTATCGCGGCCGCATCTTTGGGGCATTGGGGATGACCATGGGCCTTTTTGCCCTCATCGGTACGATCACAGCCGGTTTCTTCACCGACCACCTGGGAGTCGTGGCCGTGCTCAACATTCAGGCTGCTGGCTACGTTTTTGGTGGGCTACTGGTACTCGCCCTGTTGCCACGCGAGAAAGACACAGTGCCATTGCAAACGGAACCAGCACCTGCTGACCTGACCTCCATGCAGTCGGAAAGTTGAAGAAAAGGCGACGAGAGAGTGCCTTCTTACCCGGCTACTTTGACCTCATCGCGATATTCTTTCAATAACTTTTGTACTTTGGGGTCTATCACGTACATACAATACCCCTGAGAGCGATTGTTGTCATAATAATCCTGGTGATAGTCCTCGGCCGCATAGAAGTTGGTAAAAGGAGCAATTTCCGTCACTACCGGCTTTTTGTACGCACCCGATTGTTCCAGTGCTTTTTTCGACGCCAGAGCTGTCTGTTTCTGCTCGTCATTCTTATAGAATATGGCTGAGCGATACTGCGTTCCCACGTCATTTCCCTGACGGTTCAACGTGGTAGGGTCGTGCAGGTGCCAAAAAATCTCCAGTAATTTATCATAGGAGATGATGGATGGGTCATAGGTGATCTCAACGGCCTCTGCAGCGCCGGTTCTGCCCGAACACACCGCTTTATACGATGGATTTTCTACCTGGGATGCCGCGTACCCCGGTACAACCGATGTGACACCTTTGAGCCTTTTGAAAATCGCCTCTGTACACCAGAAGCATCCTCCCGCAAGTATGGCTGTATCTAACTGAGACATGTATTACCTCTCTCTTCTTGTACACCGTTCGTCCTCTTAACTGTACCACGCGATACTGCTTATGACAAATTGATACAGCTTTGCGCGCACAATCGTAGAATTTCGCGAACTTGAACCTAGACGGCGCGCCACACATGCACCGTCCTGTCCGCGCCTCCCGTTGCAAGACGTTTTCCATCGGGCGACCACTTCACCGCATTCACACTGCCCTGGTGGCCGCTATAGGTGTAGAGTGTCGTTCCCTTGCTGGCATCCCACACCTGCACCTTCCCATCACGCCCGCCGGTAGCAATGCGCGTGCCATCGGGCGACCACGCTGCCGTCTGTATGCGATCGCTATGGCCTCGATAGATGGTGAGTGATGTACCTGTCACTGCATTCCATACCTGCGCGGTCTTGTCATGGCTGGCGGAAACGATGCGCTGCCCATTCGGTGACCATACTACGCTCGATACCTCGCTGGAGTGTTTGAAAAACGTAGCAGCATTTCTCCCAGTGAGCGCATCCCATATATGCACAGCGTCATCCGACCCTGTACTATTATGCCCCTTATACGTGACCTGCTGTTTCCAGCTATGCGCATCCCAGATATCCACCCTGTACTCGCCACCGCCGCAGGCAAGACGCGCACCATCGGGCGACCACGCCAGGGCATAGATAGTTTTATCCGCCTGCGCATTCCAGAACCCGGCATTACTCGCGTAGGAAAAAAGTTTCTCACCAGTAGCAACCCGCACGATGTGTAATGTTTCCGGGTCGCGCTTATCCCCTGCATAGCCAGCCGCGATCCGTGCGCCATCGGGCGACCAGGAGACCGTCATAGCGTTTTTCGTCGCGTCCTGGTAGACCCGCACAGCCGTTCCTGTCCCGGTATTCCAGATCTGTACGGTCTTGTCACTGCTGGCTGAAGCAATTTGGGAACCATCTGGGAACCATGCCAGGTCATTTACCTCTCCCTTATGCCCCTCAAAGAGGCAAAATACTGTACCTGTAGGTGGAGCAGTAACGCCGACACTGGAGAAAGATAGCGCCCCTCCTCTTGAGGATGGAGTCGCTGCTCTGCCCGGGGTAAATGGAGCTGACCTTATTGATGCCAGGGGCCTCGATCCCCCGGAAGCGTTACTCGCATCGAGTGAAGTTCCCGGTGACGTGGGAGATTGCGCAGATACGGGTCGAACCGCATTCCTGCCCCCACTCATAAGTTGGTTGGCAATACGCTGTAACTCGTGAAGTACTGTTGCCACACTCTCTGGCCTTCGTCCCGGATTCATCTCCAACATATGCATGATGAGCGCGCCAAAATCTGCCAGAGGGGTATCGGGGGAAAACTGGATGGGCACGAACTCGAAGGGACGCATTGAGGGGTGTATTCCGGTAATCATCTGGTGGAGCGTAGCGCCGAGGCTATAGATATCTGCGCGCACCGTCGTCTGTGGGCTGTCATATTGTTCAGGCGCGGCATAGCCCGGAGAGCCAAAGGGATTGGAATTTCTCGTTTGCTCGGGATCGAACAGGCGCGCCAGCCCAAAGTCGATCAAATATACATGCCCTTGGGGTGTCATTATGATGTTGGCGGGTTTGAGGTCACGAAAGATGATGGGAGGCTGGCAGGCGTGCAAGTACCTCAGAACCTCTCCCAACTGCATGCCTATCTGAAGCGCTTCCTCAACACGCAGTCGCCCAACTCTATCAAGGCGAGCTTCCAGCGTTTCGCCCTCGATATAATCCATCACTAGGTACCAGCGCCCGGCTTCAGTAAAATGATCGTAAATGCTTGGCAGGCTGGGATGCTTTAATTTCGCAAGCAGGAGCGCCTCACGCTTGAAAGCTTCGGCGGCGCCTGCAACCTCCTCTGGGCCAGAACCGCCCCGGTTCATCTCTTTGACGGCCACCAGGCGATTGCCGAACTGCATATCCTCCGCTTTGTACACCGCCCCAAAGCCACCATTGCCCAGGCGCGCAATAATGCGATAACGCTCTTTGATCAGGCTCCTGGTGACGGGCTGCCCCACACGACTACTGTATGCAGAACGAGCGGCAGCATCCTGTGAAGCCGGTGAAACAGAAGTTGGCGAGCTGGTTTGCAATGGCTGTCCACAAGCAAAGCAAAATGCAGATTCGATGCGGTTGGCAGTGCCGCAATTCGTACAGAAAATCTTTGATGGCACCATTGAGAGGCTCCTTTTGAATCTATGCGGAAGCTTCGGCCGTTAGCGTCTCAATTTCTGAGACAACACGCTCCAACTCCTCAACCAGCGGTGCTGGTCCGGTTTTTCGCAAAACATCGACCAATGTGCGATAATACCAGAGCGTTCCCGTCTTCCCCCCATGAAAACGCTGCCAGAGCGATTCACCCACGCTGCGATAATCCGCCAGGATAGCGCGGGCATTATGCAGTTTATCTGCCGCCGAAACCAGGCGCACCGACGCTGGAGCATCACGCAAATGCGCGATATAGGCTTCCTTGCGTGTACGCCAGGGCGGTTTAGGTACCACTTCGGCATCGGTGCACCCGTCCACAATCTCTACCACTCTCTCCCCAAATAGCCTGCGTATCTCCTCACGTGTGGATGCGCCTCCCTGATCCTCGATCGCGTCATGCAGCAGGGCGGCAATCGCCTCGTCCTCGTTTCCACCTTGCTCGAGAACGATACTCGTCACCGCCAGCAAATGCGAGATATATGGAATGGTCGTTCCTTTACGAGTCTGGTCTGCGTGCAGCCGCGTCGCAAAGGTCAGGGCATCCTCAAAACGTGTCGAGAGTTCCATGATGATAACCTCTAGCTATTACTCAAACATGCGCGATTATAACACACTTCAAGACAAAATGAGAGAGTTTGAACAAATCTGATGCCTGTTTCCGCCGCATTCTCTATGCCACCCGGCATGCCTGGCTCCCTGCTATGCTACAATCATACTATCGCTATTCATATAGAACGATTCAGAAGTAGTGCGACAAGCACTTATCTTTTGACACTATCTGAAGCAACACACAAGGAAGTGTGTTGGTAGGGTTCAGTCTTCCCCCAAAAGGCTGATGGCTACGAGCGTAGCTGCCAGAGGAAGCCGCTGGCGGTGAAAAAGCTGCTCGGACAATGTGGACGCCAGAAGAAAGCTATCTCTTTTGAAGCGGTCTGCTAGCCAAAGATCACCAGGGTTACGAAAGAAAGCTCTGTTTGATGGGTCGTTAAGCGTGACACGGCCGCGCTAATTGATCATTATGGGCCGCGCCCCGTACTCATTGGTTCCAGTATACTCCTGGTCCTGGGAGGCGTATTGCTTCCACTTATCCCCAATATTACCTGGATCCTCCTCTGCCGCGCGCTCGTCGGGTTCGGCGCGGGAGGCACGTTCGTCGCGGGGGCAGGTGTCGCGGCCAGCCTGGGCAAACACTCATTTCTAGGGCAGGGGCTTTATGGAGGCTCAGTGCAGATCGGTTCTGGTCTTGGTCTGCTTTTGACCCCTCAATTGTACGCCTGGTTTAACTGGCAGGGTGCATTTTTATGCTGGGGACTGCTGGGCATTGCCTCGATCCTCGTCTGGCTCTTCGTCGATGACGGATTTGAGGCGCACCATCGCACAAAAGTGAATATCCGCGCGGGTTTACGGTCACCGGCCGTCTGGACGCTTGGTCTTTCTCATATGGGCACCTTTGGGCTGGGCAACGCCATCGCCGCCTGGATAGCAGTATATCTTGCCCACCAATACGGCCTATCGCTCGGACTGGCGGCTACCCTCGGTTCAATCGCCCTGTTAAGCGGCATGTTTTTTCGCCCACTTGGCGGCATCTTGCTCGCGCGCCGCGCTATCCGACCCATCCCACTTCTACGCATCGGCACCATTCTCGGAGCGGCCGGAGTAGCTTTACTTGCCCTACCGCTGCGCTTTCCACCACTAGCCGCGCTAGGA
>VBHV01000337.1 GCA_005881995.1 Chloroflexota bacterium
AACGAGCGAGAGAATCACTCCCCAGAAGATGCACAGGTGCATGATCCAGCGTAACGTGCTGCGCTTGCGGATGAATGTCTGTGCCAGCAGGTCGGTCCACCAGGCTTTCGGAATGAGCAAGCTGTAGTGCCGGAAGTTGCGCCACGAGAGAAAATTGACCCACCCGGCGCGGAAATAGCGCCATGTCGGCGGGCGACCGATCCATAGTGTATAGCGGTAGACCAGGGCCGCAAGTGCGAAGACCGAGCCAACGGCGTAACCAATCAGAGCCGCGTCGAAGTCGCGTAACCCACGCGAACCGATAACAATAAGCAGTATTAGAACTGCTGCCGACAGGATAGCCAGGATTGTAGCAAGCATAGTAGGACGGCCCGTCTGGTGTTTTTTATCGCGTGCCATTGCGCACCTCCTTGCGCCTGGAAATCTAACAACTCTACTATTCCAGTACGTACGATGCACTACAATGAAATCGTAATATACAACAGTCGCATAATGCAACCTCTAGAGTGCTTTCTAAGGTAGTTATCAGGCTCCTACGGCAGGATGCAAAGAGAAGGTAAATTATGCTAGAGTATTAGGAGATGGAGAACAGTGTGCTCATAAATCAGGAGAAGAAAGAACTCACCACCATGCATATTGACGCCAAACCCATCGACCTCAAACTTAGCGTGCCGTTCCGTATTTCGCGTGGGGTACAGCAAGTGGCCTCGAACGCTATTGTCCAGGTCAATCACAAAGAATATACAGGCTATGGGGAAGCCGCCCCAGACGAGTATTACGGTGAGAACGTGGAGACGGTACTTGCCTGCATCACCACATTCGCGGGAAATCTCGGCGATGATCCCTTTGTCATCGACGATATCATGCGCCACCTCGACAAGATCATCCGGCTTCATCCTTCCGCAAAAGCGGCTGTGGATATGGCGCTTTACGATCTCGTGGGCAAGATGCTCAACGTGCCCCTCTACAAGTTGCTTGGGCTGAATCCGAAGCAAACGCCGTATACCTCATTTACCATCGGCATCGATACACCGACAGAGATGGCAAAAAAGGCGCTGCTGGCACAAGACTACCCCATTCTCAAAATCAAGGTTGGCACCCGGCACGATATCGAAAACCTCGAAGCTATCCGCGAGGTCTCATCGGCGATCATTCGCGTCGACGCCAATACAGGCTGGACCCCCAAAGAGGCCATCAAGACGATCAACGCGCTGGCTCCCTATAATATCGAGTTTATTGAGCAGCCGGTTGTTGCCCACGATCTCGCAGGCCTCAAGCTTATTCGTGATAACGTACCAGTTCCCATTTTTGCCGATGAGAGCTGCGTCACAGTCGAAGATATTCCCAGGTTAGCAGGATGCGTGGATGGTGTGAATCTGAAACTGATGAAAAGTAATGGCATAAGCAATGTGCTCAAGATGATCCACGTAGCGCGAGCGCACAACCTGCGCATCATGCTTGGCTGCATGATCGAAAGCTCGCTGGCGATCACCGCTGCCGCGCACTTGACGCCCCTGGTCGATTACGCCGACCTCGATGGCAACTTGTTGATCGACAACGACCCCTACGAGGGCGTGAGGGTGGTCAATGGCAAACTGGTGTTGCCAGACGGGCCTGGATTGGGAGTTCGAGAAGTGCGAAGCTAATGTTCAAGAAAGGCCTTATCAAAGCATAAAAAAACACGACTACCCCAGGGCACACCTGCAAGGTCTCCCTGGGGTATATTCGTTTCTTTTGAGTGGGTTTGTTGGCCTAGCTGGGTTGGCGAGTGCGGCGCTGCTTGCGGCGCTGCGCAGCTGCTTTGCGCTTGCGGCGGGCCTGGGGACTCTCATAGTGCGTGCGGCGACGCGCCTCAGAGAGAACGCCATCTTGCTGAACTTTGCGATTAAAGCGTTTGAGGGCCTGCTCAAACGAATCGCCTGGATTCACTCTCACTTCACACATAGACATTACCAACGCGATCTACGGTCACTACTTCGGTCAGACCTCTGGGGTTGATAGCAATCACTGCAATAGACGGGTTTGTCGCCTCGGGGCTGGAATGGCACCTGAGCCTCGTTGCCACAGTTCGAACAAATAGCGGTGTACATCTGGCGAGGTTCGCGAGGGCCACTGTTGCGGCTGCCATACCCGCCACCGGATTGCCCCTTACGCGCCGCCCGGCATGAGGGACAACGAGTCGGTGCATTAGTCAAATTATGACTTGCGTAAAATTCCTGCTCACCTACGGTGAAAGTAAATTCCTGATTGCAATCGCGACAATACAGGGTCTGATCACTCAATGACATGTTTTCTCTCGATTTCTGGATGTGATTCCAACAACTTCTCGTGTATCGCGCGCTCGCAACCAGGAACAGACATTTCCAGGCCACAAGACACCATACAACGCCAGGAGTATATCATACCTTGTTGCAAAATGCACTAGTTCTTTTGACAAATTTCTTACATATTAAGCTAATTACGTCAAAGATGTTTGCATGGTTCTATAATTGATATGCCAAGAACTGGCAGGCGTCTCGACTAACCAAGCTTATAAGTCACAAGTCCTTTAGCAACAACGCTCCCCGAAGCGCCCTTGACCTCGACATCAAGATAGACCAGGTTGCGACCACGACGCAGCACACGAGCGACGGCCTGGAGATCCTCTTTCTCAGCAGCCGTGAGATAGGCCACCGTAAGATTGACGGTCGTACCACGCGCTTTCGCCGGGACCTCTACATCCGACCAGGCCGCGACCATGGCCGCGGTATCAATAAGCGAAGCAATTGCCCCACCATGCACGACGGTTCCAATGGTAACAAGCGAGTTGGCGAATGGAAGGGTCAGTGTCGCCACTCCTGGCTGTATCTCGGTGAGAAAACCGACGAATGAAATCCGCACCAGAGAGAGGATGTTCCATTGGAGTACTCATGCAATATCTCCTGACATGACTCGTGAACGAACTATAGGCATCAATCCATACAGGATAGGCTTCATCCTACCCCAAAACTATCGTCAATTGAAAGAACATGCTCGCATGCTAAACACGGCCAGGCCTCGCTATCCCATTAGCGTCAAGTGAAGGTCAAGAAGCAACGGTTGGGTTTGGCGTAGGGACAAGGGGTGGTGTTAGGCAGCAAGGGGGTCGAAAGAGTGTGCAACTCCCGCCCATTTTGCGCGTGCTGTTATGCAATACACTGAAAGCCTATATTGATAAAGTTGAGATAGTGTGCAAATACCGCGCATTTTGCTCGGTATTATTTTTGTATGGTTGAGCTTTACGCTGCAAGCGTGAGGAGGTGGGAGCGTTGGAAACGGGTGAGGGTGCGTGTGGCTGGTCATGGTGAGCTTCCTTTCTGGAAGAGAAGAGTGGATGGGTAGGGGGCGCGCAGGCTCTACTACGAGTATAGCTGGTGGGGAAAATGATGGCTGCTGACCTGTCTGGGTGAGACTGACAAAGGCAGGGCCTGTGAAAGATGGCCGGGGCGACCGCCAGGGCTTACACAGGGAGGTTTTTAGCCGTGTGTAGGGACAGGGAGAAGTGTGGATGAGGGGAGGGGGTCTTGTGCCTGTCCTCAATGGGGGAGCCTCGGCACCTACCCGGCCGACCAACGAGGCTGCGCTCTACTGCTCCGCAGTCAGGTCGGTCGAGAGGAGAAGGACGAGGACAAGCACAAGGCCCCCTCCCTTCCACTCCGCGGCCCCTTGTCCCTACACCTTTGGAGGCCACCCCCCCCCAAATCTACCTGTGTAAGGGTGGCTCCGGTACTGAACTGGCTGGCGTCGCTGCCAAAGAGGGTGCTGGATGCAAGGCCCTCGTTGTGGGCGTGGTATGCCTCGGCGTTATCGATGACCAGCCACCTGCTACTCTGCATCTTTTCGTAACAAATCCGTCATACTTCCTCTACACCTCTCAGTCATACTTTAAGTGCGGTCTCATACAGGACCCCTAGTACTAGTTTGCATTGCGAAATGAATAAGCGGGCTTGAGAAGAGGGTTTAGAGCAAGCTATCGGTGATTGAGTGGATGAGTTTTCCTTTGATGGGAAGTTTCGGCTTACTTTGCCAAGGCGATGCGGCGCAGGTTGCTGGCGATCAGCCCCAGGCCCAGCCACCGCTCCATCCCGTCAAGCCCGTGGTAGCGACTTGTGCGCCACCCATAGTCGCGTCGCAGGCTGGCGATTCTCCCCTCGATGCCCGCACGCCAGCGATACCCGCGTTTCCAGCGGCGCGTGTGTTCCAGTGCTTTGCGTTCCTCGGAAAGCTTGCCCGAGGCTGGGATGGCCACCCGCTTGACTCCGGCGGCTTTGAGCTTTTCCTCCGTGTCCGCCGAATGCACGCCTCGGTCGCCCGCCACCAGACCCGGCGGATGTGCAAAGAGGGCACAGTGGTGTGCCACCGCCGCCACCGCTTGCCCATGTTCGGTGGGGTGCTCCAGGATCTGGTAGCGCGTCACGATGCCACCTTCCACCTCATCGAGGATGACCTGTCGACCAAATTCGACCAGTGCACCGCCTTTATGGCGGGGAATGGCACGGGTATGGGGCTCAAAGAGGCTGAGCACTTTCTGCTCCGAGGCCATCTTCTTGCCCTCCAACACGCGCCTGCGCGTCTGGGTGATCACCCGCTTCACCAGCGGCAACACCTCTGTGGCCTGGCGCAGAAGACGCTTGGCCTGCTGTCCTGTCTGCCCAGCCAGAGCCGCCATCACCTGCTGACTTTGCCGCACCATGTGCTCGGTCGTTTCAAGCAGTTTCTGATAGAGTTCCTTTTGCTGCGCCTCTTTGTCCTCGGCTTTGCGCCGCAGTTGCCGGTGGAGCGTTTGGGCCACCTGTCGGGCCGTGCGTAGCCGAGAACGGCAGGTCTGCTGCACGTTGGTGATGCGATCCTTGACCAGCCCTTTGGCGCGCTGTACGAAGCGGGAGAGCACGCGCACACTGTCGACGAGCAAGCCGCTATCGGTGGGATGATGGATCTCGGTCTGGACACAGGTGGCGTCCAGCCGCAGCTTGCGCCCCTTGCTGACGCGGGCCTGCCTGGCCAACTGCACGACGCGATCATTGAGGGCGTGCAGCGTTTCGGGTTGCAGGGTATTGGCCCAGCGCAGCAGTGTCGTGTCATCAGGTACCGGGGCCCAATACAGGCGGCAGAACCAGCGCAGGATCAGGTTTTGGTCTACCTGCTCTTCGGTTTCCTGATAACTCCACTGATACAGATGCTTGAGAATGAGCATGCGCAGAAGCACCTCGACTGGCGTGGAGTGTCGCCCATGCGCCAGGGTGAAGCGATATCGTTGCCCGAAATCGGCACGGATCTGCTGGTAGAGTTCATCATCCTCCAGCAGCCGATCCAATTGCTTGAGCACTGGGTCGATGCGCTGGGCCATCTGCGGCACCCGTGCAAACACATCTTCACTTTCGTAGCGGTCAACCAGCATTGCGTATCCCTCCTGTATGCCAGGCCTGTATGTCTGTTCCCTTCATGTTTTTCACGTTGCTTGTCTGCAAGGCGCTTCACCCGTCTCTTGCATCACAGAGAGTGCCAGGAGTTTGCCCTGCAAAATGTTGGATGGGCCTCTTGCACAACGTGGGTTCATAGCCATTCAAGTCTAGCTGCAAGAAAGTGGATGCTCCCGCTTCTGGAGTGGCTCAAAATGGCTCAGCTCCGTCTAGTCAGTTTTTGCACAGGGGAATTGGCTTCTGGAGGGGGCTCACGGCCTCCATTTCGCACCACAAACTAGTTCTAGAAAATAGATCAAAACGGGCTTACACAAATATTGCATATTTGCGCAACTTACTCTTTTCGGCTACGGCTCCATTTACAGAAGGTCGAGCAGGAAAGCCCCCGTCTTTCAAGCGAAGGATGAACCGCCGCTCCTTATTCGGGGAAGGGGTCGGGGGTACATTTACACATGTCCGACATAGAAAAAGAATACAGGGAGAGGCGATGAAAACGGGAAGGCAGGCACGCGGACTATGTTGATCTACGAGTACAAGCTGGACGGGACGCAGGAGCAATACGCCGCCATCGAGGAGGCCATCCGCGTCGTCCAGTTTATCAGGAACAAGGCCCTACGACTCTGGATGGAGACGCGCTGCGTCTCCAAAAACGACCTGCAATGCCTCTGCGCCCGGCTTGCCAAGGAGTACCCTTTTGCCCGGCGGCTCAACTCCCAGGCACGGCAAGCGCGCTTATCACGTCTCACGAATCTCGTTGCCTACGAACACCTCCAGATACGCCACTTCGTGAAAAACCGGAAGCTGGCGAAGTCCATCAGCGATGCCGCCTGGGGGCGGTTTCTTGCGTGGCTGGACTACTATGGCTGCTGCATGACATTCCCGTCATTGCGGTCGAGCCAGCGTTCACAGGTCAGGAGTGTAGCGTCTGTGGGCTTCGTGTCAAGAAAAGCCTCTCAATGCGGACGCATACCTGTCCGGGCTGTGGGCTGATACTTGATCGTGACCCCAATGCCGCGCTCAACATACTCGCAAAAGCGTTAGGAGACCGTATCGGTGGGCAATCGGAAACGGGCGGGCAACTGCAAAACGCTTGGGGAGAGCTGCCCGCTACTCTGCTGCCAGCAGTGGCAGAGGAGTTTGCCTGTGTACGATCCGGTTGAGATTCTCGCAAAGATGAAGGGCATTGCGGCTTTCTCACGAGAAAATTCGCAGCGGATTGAACGACCTACTGTAGAGCTTACATCTAGGATGAACTTACCCCCATCGCATGTAACTTGCCTATTTGACACCCAAACTGGCACCCATTCTCATTGAGAACGGTTGACATTGATTTCTCCAGAGAGACAGTGCATGGAGCATCAACGCGCTTGAATGCGCGCAGGAGCCGAACAGTTACGGGTACTCGTCCAAATAGGAGATTTAGCTCTGGAATGGGATGTGGTGATGGGCTACTCGTGAACGGCCAGCGGCCCATCGACACCTACCGCTTTTACCCATTCAGAGGTAAGGTGAGCGTTGGCATCGTGTGATTGGTTGCCAGGGGAACGACGGCAGTTCCGAGCGTGAAGAACTCGATGACGTGCGATTCCCAGTCATAGTTATCCTGGCTGATGCTGACTCCGACGATGTTGCTGGCCTAGAGGGCGGCGGCTTCGGCCTGCATCCGTTCCATGGCGAGTTCGCGCGCTTCATACACCCCCTGGGTGTAGATGGCCTTTCGACGTCCTGCGGCTGTAGGCGTCAATGGCGCGCTCGTACACCTCGACCGATTGATCTGTGATGGCGGGCCAGTTGTGGTGCCGTTCGAGGTAGGCTCGCCCGTTCTGGGCGAGGGCGTGCCGCAGCGCCGCGTCCTCCAGCAGCTGCAGGGTGGCCCAGGCGAACTCCTGCGCGGTTTCCGTCGTCAGCAAATCGCGCCCGGGACGGGCGCTCAGCGCCTCGGCGGCGCGCGGCCACCACTACCGGCGTGCCGAGCGCCATGGCCTCCAGCGCTTTGTTCTGGATGCCCACGCTGTAGACCATCGGACAGAGCATGACCTGGGCTCGGCCGACGTAGCCGCGTATATCGTCAACGTAGCCCGTCACGGTGATGCGCGGGTCGCCCGCCATGTCTCGAACGACT
>VBHV01000338.1:0-9096 GCA_005881995.1 Chloroflexota bacterium
TGCATCTCCTGCGCTCTTTGTAGCATCGATCACCACGAAGTCCGTGGTCATGAGGCCACCTGCTGTATCTTCTTCGTATTCGAGCAATTCCTGCACATCCTCAGACTCTTCTGGATTCATCAAGCGCAGGAGTTGCTGCGCACGTTCCTCCGGCAAGCGAGCGAGTAAGTCGGCGGCTTCGTCGGGTTCCATCTCTTCCAGGATATCGGCGGCGCGTTCCGGGTCAATATTTTCAAGGATATGGCTCTGGCGCTCCGTGTCGATTTCTTCCAGGGTGTCGGCGGCGGTTTCGTCGTCCAGTCCCTCCAGCAGGCGCGCCCCTTGTCCAGGGGTGAGTTGATGCACGATATCAGCGATATCTGCCGGATGCAGCTCGGCTAGCTGACCACTCTGTGGGCGTCCAACGCGCGAGGTTGACGATGTAGAGGCCTGGTTTATCGCGCCCGTGTCGGCGCGAGCCTCTTCCTCAACCGGTTGCGCGCTAATCAGTTCAATATGTTCCCAGGGAATGAGCGTGGTGGAGGCACGCTTGCTCCTCGCGCCGAGTAACCAGGATGGTGCGAGACGGCGCACTAACCCTAGCGTGCTGTTATCAATACCCAAAATACGCCAGTCGTCGCTCAAGCAGACATCGTTCACACGCACGGCCTTTTTATGCTCAACATCGATGACCTGTTTATCAAGCACTTCCTGCGCCAGGCTCACTTCATGCGGTTCGGTTGGTCGCGTTGGAAGTTGATCGACCGGTACGCGCAGACGTAAGATGTTGCCATTCCATTCCACATCCTCTATAGGCACATACCACGATTGACCGGCCTGGCCTTCAACTACTAACGTGGGGATGGATGAAGGAGTAGAGAGTGAGGAAATTGCAGGAGTGGATGAGGTAGTGGGCGTGCTAGATCGCGTCCCTACCGGGGTGACGATATCGATGATTTTACCTACTCGCACTCCCTGCGGGTCCTCGACAGGGGTGCCGAGTAGTTGGCTCAGGTACATCATTGCTACTTCTCGATGCGAGAATCCGGCATATCGGATGTATGGTGCATGGAAGCATGTTCAGCAAGCTCCGCCGAAGCTCCTACTACCTGGCGTTCAAATGCCTCGTACGCTGCGCGCTGTTTCTCTTCTTCCCCCTGCAGGCACGCGCCCACAAAATCTCGGAAGAGCGGGTGAGGACGAGTAGGACGGCTCTTAAACTCCGGATGGAATTGCGAAGCGACGAACCAGGGATGATGCGCCAGTTCGATGATCTCCACCAGGCTATTATCAGCCGAGCGACCGCTAACCTTCACACCATGCGCCTCCATACGTTTACGATATTCGTTGTTGAATTCATAACGATGACGGTGGCGCTCAAACACGATGGCCTCACCGTAGGCTTCATAGGCCCGAGTGCCAGGGGTCAGGCAACACACCCAGTTCCCCAGACGCATTGTACCACCTTTATCCGCCACTTGCCGCTGGGTAGGCATTAAATCGATGACGGGATAGGGAGTCTGAGGATCAAATTCGGTGCTATTTGCACCGGTCAATCCCAGCACATTGCGGGCAAACTCGATCACCGCGACCTGCAGGCCCAGACAGAGTCCGAGATAGGGCGTACCCGTGCGGCGAGCGAAGTTGGCGGCTTTAATCTTGCCCTCAATACCACGATGACCGAAACCACCGGGTACGACAATGCCTGCAACATCCTCCAGCAATTCCGTATAGCCCTCGCCCATCTTTTCCAGGGCCTCGGAGTTAATCCATTTGATGCGCACATCGACACCATGATGCCAACCGGCATGGCGCAAGCTCTCCGCCACGGAGAGGTACGCATCATGCAGTTCGACATATTTGCCTATCAGCCCGATAACCAGCTCCGGGCGAGGATGCTTGATCCTGGCAACCAGTTCGCGCCATTCCTGCATCTGAGGCTCGTGTTTGGGCAAACTGAGTTCCTGCACAAGGTATTCACCCAGACCCGCCTCTTCCAGGATGAGTGGAACCTCATAGATCGTTTCGGTAGTGAGCAAGGGAACAACGGCGCGTTCTTCGATATTGCAGAAGAGCGCAATTTTCTCGCGCAAGTCGTCGCTCAAGGGATAGTCAGAACGGCATAGGATCACATCGGGTTGAATACCGACCCGCAGCAATTCTTTGACGCTGTGCTGGGTTGGCTTGGTTTTCAGTTCTTTGGTTGCCATCAGATAGGGCAATAGAGTGACGTGCATATACAGTACATCTCGACGCCCTACATCTTTACGCATCTGGCGAATAGCCTCCAGAAAAGGCTCGCCCTCGATATCGCCGACAGTGCCGCCTACTTCGACAATCACGACATCCGCGTCGGATTGACGCGCAACGTTATGAATGCGTTCCTTGATCTCATTGGTGATATGGGGGATCACCTGGATGGTGCCTCCCAGATATTCGCCACGGCGCTCCTTGCCAATAACGGCAGCGTAGACCTGTCCCGTTGTTACATTATTTGCCTGGTATGCTGGCTCGTCGGTAAAACGCTCGTAGTGACCAAGATCAAGATCGGTTTCCGCTCCATCATCGGTGACAAATACCTCACCATGCTGATAAGGCGACATCGTACCTGGATCAACATTAATGTAAGGGTCTAACTTCATAAGGGCGACTGAGACTCCGCGATTCTTGAGCAAGCGGCCCAGAGAGGCGACCGTGATACCCTTTCCTACCGAAGATGCCACACCACCCGTAACAAAAATGAATTTGGACATGCTGTCCTCCTGGTCTCTTTTTCCTCTTCTTCCGACTGCCAACGCACTGTGTTCTACACTGCGTGTCAGGCAGTCGGCAAGGTAGTATTCCTCTTCTTCCGACTGCCAACGCACTGCGTGCTAGCCTGCGGCTTAGGCAGTCGGCAAGGTAGTATGCTGATCGGAAACGACACTGCACGTCAGCACTACGTGACAGCGCCTCTGAATTAATCGCCTCGATACCCATCTCACGGCAAAACTTATCCAGTGGATTCGGCGTTTCACCTGACGGATAATGCATAGGAATGACGATGCGGGGTTCAACCTGGCTGATAACCTCGGCGGCCTGCGCTGCATTGAGGACATGTTGTCCACTGATAGGAACTAACAAAACATCAGCATCGGCAACTTCTTCAAGCTGCTCTTCTTGCAGTGTATGGCCGAGGTCTCCCAGGTGACAGATCACAAGGTCATCCATATGAATGACATAAATGGTATTGCGTCCGCGTTCGGCGCCGCGTTTGTTATCATGATAGGAAGCGACGCCTGTTATCAAAACATCACTGATCTCATATTCGCCAGGGCCACGCACCACACGAGGATTACCACCAACGCCTTCGGCAAAATTGTGTCCAGGATGATTATGGCTGATGGTAACGATGGGGGCATTGACCTTGCCCAGCTTGAGAGGTTCCCCTTGCGGGTGTCCTAGCTGAGGAGAAAAGGGATCGGCGATCAGGGTAACGTTCTTGCCACGCAGCATAAAGCACGAGTGGCCAAGCCAGGAAATTTCCATGTAGTTCTAGATTCGCTTTTCTCAATAAAGTCGGGCGGGGACCAACGTCCTCGCCCGACACTTATTATACCATAGGGATAGGTGTTCTACAAGAGGATAGGCAATGATTTTGAGCTCCAGGCGCACCTCTCGCGACCGCCTGGATTACTTACTCCCCAGCATTAGTAACAATTGCCGCCATCACCGCCTCATTGATATGTGGACCGCTGACTGTCATTTCCCCATTGGAGGCCTGTGAAGCGAAGGTGAGTGAGCTATAAGCCACCGTGACCTTTACCTCGCGACCACGCGAACCTACACGCACAGGAGCTGCTTCGACCGCCTTTTTAATACGCTGGGCCAGCAATTCCGCGCCTTGCTGCTCGGCACGAATGACGGCGGTCATGATGCCAGGGCCATTGATCGAGAGTTTGTCCTCTTTGCGAATTTCGTTGCGCAAGATGGGCAAGAGTTTGCGCGCCGCCTCATTCGCCTCGCGATCCTCGCGTTCCCGCTGAACATCATTGTGCTTTGCCCCTTCAAGTAACAGGCGGAACACAATGACACTTTGCGCGTTACAGATACGGCGCATTTTAAACTCGCCTTCCTCTAAATCTTTGGTAGAAGAGACGGCCTGCCAGATGTGATGTTCGCGTTTGCGCCAATAGTCATAATGGCCCTGAAAGCGCGCATAGCACTCGAGCATCATTGCGATCAACGTCCATACTACTTGTTTGGGCGTACTGAGTGCGAAATGCCGGCACGCGATCAATTGACGGAAAATGGGGGTGACCTTCATCGTCGAAGCTTCGTAATTCTGCTGCTTCAAGACCTTGAGGTGCCCCGCGTAAATGCGACGGCGCTGCTTGAGAAAATCGCGAACCGTCACGGGGCCTTTGTTATAGACGACGCATTCAGGCTTATACATCAATTGGTAGCCAAGCTGCGAGATCAAAGCCTGGATGGAAATTTCATCAACCGCGCTATCGGTAGGAATACCGGAGATGACATTGCGAAACGCGATCACTTCACCCAGCTTTGGATAAACGCGGGCAACGCGGTCGTGCAAACGCCAGAGCAAATGCACCGCGTGACCCATCATGGTGTCCGGGTCATTGATCGGCACCGGACGCCCACCAACCATGCCAATGGAAAGGCCTTTGAACGGCGAACACAGGTGTTCGATTGCAGAGATCTCTGGAATGATATCCGCACCGATCAGCACAACCACCGGGCTGATAGCCTGTTTCAGAAAAAGATTAATGGCAGAGGCTTTTCCTTCGCGCTTTTCTTGCACACACAGGTGGATACGAGGCTCTTGTAAAGCCATCTCGGCGACGATAGGAACTGTGCGATCAGTACAACCACTGGCGACAACGATCACCTCGTCGATATGGATGGACGGGCCAGTCTGTTCGAGTACCGATTGCAGAGTACGCTCAATATTGGCTTCCTCGTTATATGCCATAATTCCAATACTACACCTGATAACTTCTTCATTTTCCTCTTCCACGACAGGGTCATTCACCAATTCCGTATGTGGGTCGCTGATAGTATTCGCCGCCATGTAGGGCATCTCCTTTGTGAGATGTATAGGGATAGATAGAATTGATACTTTTGCAGATGCTCAGTATGCGCATCAATCTCATTGAGATAGAGATCAGAGTACCATTGAAACAGTATGGCCTGGATAGATATCTGGTTAAGAAATGGTTGTAAATACAAGAATGCAGTTATGAATTTGTCTAGCCTGGTTTATTGACCATACTCTTGCCACGTTTTATACTCTCCTTGCCAGGTACGGGTGGATGCCCATGTTTGCATGTACCCCTGATATCTGAAAAGAACGAGAGATGACAACAATTTCCCCGGAAAGGATGTGTATGCGAATACAGGAACATGTGAAATTATCGGCAATAGGAGCGGCGGCCGCCTGGCCCTGGTTGAAACAAGATGTCTTGATTCCTCTGGTTGCCAGTATTGGGATAGATGTCGATCATTATCTATGGTTCGCGGTAACACACCGCACACTGAGTTTGCGCGCAGCCATGCGCTATTTTGGACAGGCTGATCCACCACAGAGGCCAGCAGCCAAGTTTCTTCATCATCCTATCGTGTTGGGAGCGCTGCTCTTCGTAGCCCTGCGTCTCCGCTCGCGGTTACTTCTACTCATCCTGGCGGGCCTGCTCTTTCATGTCAGCCTGGATTTCATCCACGTCACACAGATGCGCACTTTGAAGCAGTCGCTAAGTGAACGGGCACAGGGTAAATGTTCCGCTTGTGGGAAAGAGGAGCAGGCATTGCAACTGCATACAGTCCGCGTTTCCAGCAACCTGCTTGAACGCTACGCGCCACGCCATTATGTGGTGTTGTGTCCTTCCTGTCACGAACAGGCGCATAGCGCCGCTACCAAAACAGCCATATGACGAACAGGGCTGGGCTTGTCTCCGCCCTGTCGGTATGATATAATCCCTGACTGTACAAGGTAGATGTTACTGTATATTCCCTGCATGCCAGGTGAACAATAGAATCATGGAGGAAGAATTTGGCTTCACAATGGCTTCCAGCAATCCGCATCATTGAAATTATTCTGAGCATAGCTGTTATCTTCTTTATCCTTCTCCAGGTGCGTGGAGCAGGCCTGGGGAGCGCCTTCGGCAGCAGCTCTGGTTCAGTGTTCAAGACACGGCGCGGCGTTGAGCGCCTGGTTTTTAATATCACCATCGTCTTTGTGATCATTTTTGCAGCAGTTGCTCTGCTCGGCACATTGATTCCTCAATAGAGGTGATTCCATATCAGAAGAGTAGGCGTTGAGGTGATGTTATGGACCAGGCATCCTCCCAGCCTCCAGACTTCCCAACAATACGCATATCGGGGTCACTTGCCAAAGGTCATCTTTTCATGCCTGAGGGGGGGCCCAGGCTATTGGGAAATTACCGCCTGCTTCAGCTGATTGCTGAAGGCGGCTTCGCCGAGGTCTATCTCGGCGTGCATATCCACCTCAATACCCTGGCCGCTATCAAGGTCTTACACGCGCAGTTGGACAGCAACGACCTGGAAGAGTTTCGTAAAGAAGCCCGTATTGTGGCGCGCCTGCGGCATCCACATATTGTGAGCATCCACGATTTTGATGTCAAGGACGGGACGCCTTTTCTGGTTATGGATTATGCGCCCAACGGCACTCTGCGCCAGCGCCACCCAAAAGGGCTAGCCCTTCCTCCTACCGTCATCCTTCCCTATATCAAACAAGTCGCCGACGCTCTCCAGTATGCCCACGATCGACGCTTTATCCATCGTGATATCAAGCCGGAAAACATGCTGATTGATGAACAAGGCATGATCCTGTTGAGTGATTTTGGCATTGCCGTTGTGATTAGCACCCACTCGCAATCGGACCGCGAGATCGTTGGCACGATCACCTACATGGCTCCAGAGCAATTGCAGGGGAAACCCGTCATGGCAAGCGATCAATACTCGCTTGCCATCGTGGTCTATGAGTGGCTGAGCGGTGAATGCCCTTACAAGGGATCACTTGGCGAAGTGGCGGCGCAGCATGTCAATATGCCCCCTCCATCGCTCTGCGCGCGCATTCCTCAACTTTCTCCCGCGCTTGAAGCCGTGGTGATGCGCGCTCTGGCCAAAGATCCGGCGCAGCGTTTCCCGTCCGCGCTGGACTTCGCCTACGCTTTTGAAGCCGCTATGCATTCCCAACCACTGCATTTGAACTCATCCGGCACAAACCTCTTGACGCCCACAGGGGAGAATAATCCCTACGCGCCAACCATCCTGGCAAAGCGGCCAGATGTCAACGCGCTTCCAGTGATTCCCCGCTATAAAGAGCGCAAAGCGGCCATTTCGAGGCGGACCGTTGTGCTGGCAGGACTGGCCGCGCTGGGAGCGGCGGGCGGAACGGCCACCTGGCTTGTTAGCAAATACCGCACTATCCAGAAGTCAGCGCCTACACCCACGATAATTCCGACGATTACTCCTACCCCTATTCCGATAGGTACAACCTTCCATACCTATCGTGGACATCACGATATTGCCGTACAGGTGTGGGATACGGCGACAGGCGGCGTACACGCGGTTGCTTATGTGGGTCATACGGATGCAGTTACCTCCGTATCCTGGTCGCCAGATGAACAATACGTGGTCTCAGGCAGCAACGATAAAACCGTCAGGGTCTGGAAGACCGCCGACGCCAGCAATGCATTCACCTACATGAGCCATACTGCCGCGGTCAACGCGGTCGCGTGGTCGCGCGCTGGGACACGCATTGCCTCTGGCAGCGCGGACAAAACGGTGCAGGTATGGACGGCAGCCGATGGCAGCAGCCCTTTCGGCTATCCAGGTCATATGGACGTGGTATGGGCGGTAGCCTGGTCACCCGATAGTATGCGCATTGCATCAGGAAGCGCCGATAAAACGGTGCAGGTATGGAACGCCGCTGACGGCAGCAACCCCATCACGTTTTCACGCCATTCCGACGTGGTGTACGCGGTCGCATGGTCGCCGGATGGAACGTATATCGCTTCTGGCGGCATGGATAAAACAGTGCGAGTATGGAAGCCTGATGTAGCTGGTGGCACTCCCGTCTATACCTACGGAGGGCATACCGACGCCGTCTATGGTCTAGCCTGGTCACTCGATGGGACGCGCATTGCCTCCGCAAGTAAAGATGGGACGGTACAGGTGTGGGGAGCGACCGACGGTAGCAACCCTTACAGCTACAAGGGTCACGGGGCAGTGGTAGACGCGGTAGCATGGATATCTATCCCAGGGACGCTGGTTGTTTCTGGCTCACAGGATACAACCGTACAAATCTGGCAGGGGGAATAAAAGGAGAGCACCTCTCATGAAAACAATGGCACCCTGGTCTCCCCAACGTCTCTTTACAAGTATCAGCTTACTTCTGCTTCTCGCTCTGCTGCTCGCGGCATGCGGTGGAAGCAGTAACGGGGCGAATGGCACGACTCCGACTCCCCATGGCACAACTACCAACGTGGGGCCCAGCGGCACCGCTACACCCGCCACAACACCGGTAATAGGGCTTGGTTCGCAGCCTTGCCCGGCTGCGGTAAAAGACCCGGCACACTGGGATGCGATCATCCCCACGCAATCCGGTGTCTCGAAGGCCGAGGCTGTCACCTGTGGTAACCTGATTGGTACTCCAGCGTTACAGGCCTTGATCACCGTGCGCTATTCCGCTACAGGCGCGGCCCTGGATGTGTACGTCTACAACAATATTACCAGCCCCAATCCGACGCAGCTTTTCAAATTACAAAACCTCTATAAAGGCGATGCCGCGATTAGTTTACGCAATACCGTCATGACCGCCGAAGTCGATCAAAATTCCAGCATCAACAAGGGCAAGGCTAGTGCCAACCTGACGCTAGACCTGTTCCGCGAGTTCACTACCGCGAGCTTCACTCCCACCTCATTTCCTGGCATTTATCCCGACTTGACACGTTTTCAGGCCGAACGAGACCAGGTGCAGGTCAACATGGGACAAGATGGCTGGAAGCTTTCCCCGACGATGGTAGCTACGCACTTCGCCAGCGAGCCAGCGCTCCTCAATTGGCCGAACGTCATTGCCACCGTTATGAGCGG
>VBHV01000338.1:9220-13225 GCA_005881995.1 Chloroflexota bacterium
TCAGTGGCACAGGCAATGCCTTTGAGGGCAAAAGAGGCACCGTGAAGGTGCTCGATCACACCTACACCGATATCGGCCACGCCGGTGCAACCGGAGCCACCGGAAACGGAAACACCACCTTTTCCGTCAGCGTACCCTACACCTCCACCTTCAAAACAGGCATGCAAGAGGGAATCGTGGTGTTATACCAAACGAATAACGCGGGCAGTACATTCACCGCCGCCATAATGGTCAAGGAGTTGCTTTAAATCATTTCACCGCTACCAGAACATCGCGTTTCTTAATAACCCGATCCACCGTATGCGCAAACTCTGTATAGGGTGGATCGTTGCATACACGCAGGTGGGTACATTGTGCGACGCATGCCGCCAGGGCTTCGCGCTCGACGCGCGTGGCATTCCAGGCCAGAACCATCGCGCCACCCGGCAATAAAAGCCTCTCCCACACCGGAAGCGCCTGAGAGAGCATGCCGGATATCTCGCCGAAATGTTGAATGCCATAGGGCAAATCGGCCACAATCGCATGCATGTGCGGGCCACCCGGCACCTCTTGCAAATGCATTTCAGCCTGTGCCGTATCACCATGCGCCAGCACGAGGTGGCGAGTCGCGCCTTTGCGCCCAATTTCGAACTGATAGCGCCTTCCTGCCCGTCGTCCGCGTTCATCCCGCTCCTTAAAGTGAATATGTTCGCTCTCCAGGTATTGCCGGACAAAGAGCGCCGTCGTCTCCACATCCTGTCGTTCGTGTTCAATGCCAAAAGCGTCATAACCAGCCGCGAGCGCGAGAAAGAGTGTCGTTCCCCCGCCCGCAAGAGGATCAAGGATACGCAGCCTTCCGGTCGCTTGCTCACGAAACGCGCCCGCGAAGACAGCAACATTGAGCAGAACACGTGTGAAGATTTCGTTGGTTTTGCCCTTATAACGCCGAATCTCTGCCATCTCTACAGGCACAAATGGCTGAAAGGTTGCATCAAGTGGCCGCAAGAAAGGACCTTGCAAGTCCCCAATTTGCTCAAAATATTCATACGCCTCGCTGGTCGCTCCCAGGCGCCCTAACACATCGAGCAGGTTGGGGCAGCCAGCATCTTCGAGCATGACCAGGAGATAGCTTTGCCCAGCAAGCGCTATAGGCTCAACGCGCTGGATCGCGGGAGCTAAAGGGCTGGCAAGCAGTTCAGGCCTGGCCAACCGTTCAGTCATATTGGCGTATTGCGTGCTGCGTTGCGGCGTGATTTTTAGCGCGAGTTTCATAGAATACGAGTATCCACTAAATAAGGCTCTATCGCAACATCAAGCTGCGATGGTGAATATTGCATCACAGGATACTGCATGTGATACAGCTAGTCAACAATCGTGGCTACACCCCTTCCCACTTATCCTCTTGCGCACTACAATGATATAGGATCATAGAAAAGCAGGCCAGGCACTACAGGAGAGAATAAAAACATGCACATTGTGACAATTGATGAAATGCGCGAGCTAGAGGCCAGGGCAGACCGGGAATATGGTTTGACTTCGCAAATCCTCATGGAGAACGCGGGGAAGAGCGCGGCGGAACTACTGGTACAACATATCCGCCGCCAGCGTTCCGTCAATGATACCGAGTTCTTGATACTGGTCGGTCCCGGCAACAATGGTGGGGATGGGCTGGTCATGGGACGTTACCTGCAAAAATGGGGAGGGCTGGTCAATCTCTATCGCTGGAAAGAGCAACGCCTGACGATTGCAGGGCAGGATGTTCCTGAGCAGGAAACGGCAGCAAAGCTCGAAGAGGTCTTTCAGCGCGCCGGGTATGTGCTTGATGCGCTGTTAGGCACCGGGCGTTCGCGTCCACTGCCCGATAGCATGCGCGGTCTGCTTGCAAGGGCGCGGCAGGAGCGGGAGAAGCGTGATACACTGCGCATCGTCGCGGTTGACCTGCCAACGGGCCTAAACGCGGACACCGGAGAAGTTGATCCAGGCACGATTCCCGCCGATATCACGATCACGCTGGCCTGCCCGAAACAGGGGTTTTTCTTCTTTCCTGGGCGCAGTTACATAGGGGAACTGTATGTAGGTGACATCGGCCTCCCAGCCGAACTGGAACAGCACCTGCAGAAGGAAATGCTGACAGCCAAAATGGTGCAGCATATCCTGCCGCCGCGTCCACTGGATAGCAATAAGGGGACTTTTGGGAAAGTCATGTTGTTTTGTGGCTCCCCGCCCTATCCAGGTTCGGCATTCCTGGCCGGAAGCGCTGCCGGACGTATAGGCGCGGGACTCGTCACACTGGCCGTCAAAGAGCGCATGCATCCCATCTATGCCAGTGCGATGCACGAGGTGACATTTGTACTGCTCCCCGATGAACAGGTAGAGAGCTTCCAACAATCGTCCGCGCTGATCGATCACCTGGAAGGGTACCGGGCCCTGCTCATGGGACCCGGCCTCGGTCAATCTCCCCAAACACTCGAAGTCATCCTCCAGGTATTGGAGCATCTACGTTCCTTACCAGAGGAAGAACGACCGCATCTCGTGATTGACGCGGATGGACTCAACAACCTCTCAGCCCTAGAACGCTGGTGGACATTGCTTCCCACGGGCACAGTAATTACGCCGCACCCCGGCGAAATGGGGCGTCTCTGCGGCGGTTTAAAGGTATCCGGTGGCAACCTGGACCGCCTGGAACTGGCGCAACGCAAGGCCAGCGAATGGCAGGTCATACTTGTACTCAAAGGCGCCTGCACAATTATCACCGAGCCAGCCGGGCGCACTCGCATCAACTGGCTGGCTAACCCCGCACTGGCGACAGCAGGCACCGGAGATGTTCTGGCCGGTATGGTCGCGGGCCTGCTCGCGCAAAAAGTCCCACCCTTTGATGCCGCCAGCGCAGCCGTCTACCTTCACACCGCAGCCGCCGAGTTAGTGAGCGCCGAAATTGGTCACGCGGGTCTGCTCGCCCCCGATTTATTGCCAAAGATTCCCCGCGCCATCCTCAAATGTAATTCGTAGGGACAAGGGGTGGAGCGGGAATGAAAAAGAACACCACACAAACGAAATCCGACATTTATGCAGGAATGAAGAAAAACACCACGCACGCCATTATATACACCGCAACGAGTTGTATTCCGGCCAACCATGTAGTCTCTCCATCCAGGCTGAGGAGGGCGAAGAGGATGGTCGCCAGTCCTAACACAACCAATTCCAGGGGTTGAAAGACCAGGTTGAGCGGCGTGGCATAGAACAGGCTCACCAGCACCAGGAGCGGCGCGACGAAGGTGGCGACTTGAATCGATGAACCGGCTGCAATGGCCATACTGAGGTCAATGCGATCCCTGAGCGCGATATATACGGCGCTTGAATGTTCGGCAGCATTGCCCACAATAGGGATGATAACCAGGCCAATGAAGATGGGAGACCAGCCCAACAGCCTGGTGACGGGCACAATCGCGCCTACTAACAATTCGCTATTCAAGGCAGTGCCGATGGTCGCGACCAGCAATAATACAGCCGCCAGCCAGGGTTTAGGTGGATTCCTCTCATCCAGCCTATGGGGATCAACACCGCCGGTCACCGCTTCCACCTCTACTTCCCCCTGCTCCTCGGCAAGAGCAGCCTGGTGACGTTTAGGGCTGCGGCGTTCAGCGCGCACGTGAAAGACATGCAGGGCAAGGTACATGCCATAGACCAGCAGCAGGATCACCGAGACCGCTATGCTGATCGACTGCACACGTCCAGAGTCACGGATGATCAGGGAACCGGTTGCGGGAATGAGCAGGCCAGCTACCGCCAGCACCATCATGGCCGAATATTGCCCGGCATCGCGCGCATTGAAGTATTGTTTGCCCCAGCGCCATCCTCCAAGCGCCAGCGAACTGCCCAATACAAGCAGTGCGTTGCTGATGATCGAACCAGTAATCGAGGCCTTGACCACTGAGATCAGTCCCTGTTGCAGTGCAAAGATGCCGATGATAATTTCGGGAGCATTGCCAAAGGTGGCGTTCAGCAGCCCACCGGCAATGGGACCAA
>VBHV01000339.1:0-7015 GCA_005881995.1 Chloroflexota bacterium
CGATTTGGGTGCCGTCATAGCCACTACCGGCACCACCTCGTCAGTTACGGCCCGACAAGGCGAAGGGCCTCCTGCAAAATGTTGTAACTGGCATTCTCGTCGCGGTCGCCCACGTAGCCACACACCGGATTTGCGCACATGTAAATGCGCTCATCCAGGGAGAGATCGGCCCGACGTGAACCACATTGATGACATAACTGGCTCGATGGGTAGAAGCGTCCCACTTTCACCAGCCTCCCTCCCGCGCGTGGCACTTTGCTTTCCAGCAGGTCCAACAGCGTCCCTAACGCCGCGTCAGAGAATGAGCGCGACAGGCACCGATTCTGGATCAGTCCCTTGACATGCAGATCCTCCACCGCGACCAGCCCGCTGGTCTTGGCTACCTCGGTCGTCAGTTTGTGCAGCAAATCAGCACGCAGACAGGCAATCCGATAGTGCAACCGGGCGAGCTTGCCTTTCGTTTTCTGCCAGTTCTTGCTCCCCTTGCTCCGGCGAGCCAGTTCTTTGTTCAAGCGGCACAGCTTCTTCAAGAAATGGCGCAGCGGTCTTTGGTTCTCGTACCGCCTGCCATCCGAGAGCGTCGCCAGTCTCAACAGGCCCACATCAATCCCAACGGCAGGCTTCGCGTTTGCCTCAGACACCCCCTCAGGTATTTCGACGGTGATGGAGACAAACCACCAGTCTGCCGTTTTACTGATGCGTGCCGAGAGGATTTTGCCCGCCAAGCGGAGCTTTTCCGCCATATTCACCCGGCCCAGTTTGGGAACCTCGATCCAGTGATCGCCGACGGTGAATTTATCGTTGGCCAAGTAAAACGACTGCCGGGAACGTTTCTTGCTTTTGAACTGGGGATAGCCTACCGACCGTCCACCTTTGCACCCCTCAAAAAAGTTATGGAAAGCAGCGGCTACATCCATGAACGCGCCCTCAACCGCACACTTGCTCACCTCATAGGACCAGGGAAACTGCTCGCGTCGGATGGCATTGAACTGTTTTTTGAGAGCCATCGCATTTGGCTTGCCCCCTGCCTCATACTGCGCCCTCCACCCTGCCAGTGCCCAATTGAACACAAAGCGCGCCGTGCCGGCAGCGCGGGCAAAGTAATTGGCCTGTTCAGGTGTTGGATGAAGCCGGATTTTGTGCGCTTTGATCATCCTTGAGGGCTTTCTCTAACGCCTGGCGATAGGTGCGCAGGCCGTACAACCGACTGGAAAAACAGTGCGTAATCGTGATCAAATCTTGAACGAGCTCTTGCTCAGGTGAGAGTGTCTCGGTGTTCATCACCACCAGCCTGCATTGATGCATCTGACATAAGTGTGCCAGCAACTGGTACCCAAAGCGAGCCAATCGATCCTGGTGAGCCAGGACAACACAGGCAATTTCACCAGCAACAATCGCATCGACCAGCCTCAAGAACTGTGTGCGCTCAAAGTTGAGACCACCGCCGATCTCGGTCATCCATTCGTCCACCTGAATTTCCTGTTGTTCACAATAGTCACGAAGCACCGCTTGCTGGGTGAGCAGGTCGGGCGTCTGTGTCTGACTTGAAACTCGGCAGTAGGCCACCGTGCGCCGGTCTTTGTGCAGACGCGGCAACCGCAGTGCAGCAGCAAGATCTTCATCCGTATAGTAGCGTCGGTTGGTGATCGTCCGTTTCGCAGGCAACACGCCAATGCGATCCCATTTTTGGAGGGTCTTGACGGAGACACCGACCTTTTCCGCGAACTGAGATGGTGTATACATAGTTCCATGGTAACACACATCCGCGTAGAAAATCAAGAGCTAGCTTGCTTGCTTCTCCTTTTTTCAAGGATGTTTCCTTATTCTGCCTTCGCCCCCTGGCGTGCGCGTTCAAGGTATTCTTCGCGTGGAGGACTGAAGGCGTCGAGCACAAGACAGCCGTTGGGTCCACCAACGGCACGATGCGTGATACCGCCAGGGATGGTATAGGCATCGCCGGGTTGCAGGTTGCGCTCATCTCCCGCCATGTTCAGCACCATCGAACCTTCTAGCACGTAGCCAAGTTGTTCGTGCGGATGATGGTGGTCGGGCATGATTGCACCCGGTGCAAGATGTACGAAAGAGAACATGATACGACTACCGGTAACGAAGCGCGCGTCGATGCCCTCGACCAGTGTCACTTCATTGATCGAGTCCACCTTATAAAAAGCCGGCTCGAAAGATGATCCTGCCGTGCTTGACCCGCTCATATGAGCCTGCCCGGCTTGTGCGTTTGTATCCATGATACGTCCTTTCTGTACGAAGAGTGGGGTAAGCTGCAATAGTACTATTGCAGTGGCATTGTAGCATCGCCGAACCGCGCTGGCAAGATCACAAAGCCACCAGACCATCGGCGGTAGTATAATAACTCCAGGACTACCGTGTTACAGGTCAATTTGTAAATCGTTAAAAAAGACAGTGTGCTGACTGGTGAATCGAGGTATGATATGCCAGGTGATGTAAAAGCGGCACATACCTCAAAGATATAAGCGCATACGTTTTCTTAAGAAAGTATGGTACAGTACAAAAATACATCTCACACCTGAATATGTAATATATTTACCGTCTTAATACGTTTTAGGGATAGAGAAACTACTCTCTCCATAGCAAGGAGATCTAACATGCGAGAGGCAAGCCTTATCCACATCCGGCTCTTATTGCTCATTCCTACCAGGCTGTTCCCAAATGATATCGTTACTCTGCTTGTCGGCGGCGCATGTGCTTTTGTGCTTGCCTTCGTTTTCACATTTTTCGTGAAAGCCTTCTGCTTCAAGGTAGGATGGCTGGATTACCCGGCTCCACGCCGCGTGCACAAATGGCCTGTCCCCCGTCTTGGCGGCATTGCTATGTTCCTGGCGTTTGTTGTGGCGTCGCTGCTCTTCTACGCTCCTGGCGTCAACTCCAATCCCACTGAAATCTCAATCTACTGGTTACTCCTGGCGGCCTCTGCCCTGATGGTGATGGTTCACGCCTACGATGATGTCAAGGGGCTCAAACCAGCGACCAAGTTGATCGCCCAGACTATCGCCGTCATCATCGTCATAGGACCCTGGATACCGACCTTTCGCGGCGTACTCCTGTACACCTTTAGCAATCCGTTTTACCACTTTCATATTCCCTGGCTGCACGAACCCAATATCTACCTGTTTATGCAGCACGCCGATTTCAGTTTCGTCGCCATTCCCGCCGTCTTGTTGACCTGGTTCTGGATCGTTGGCATGATGAATACTGTCAATTTGATCGATGGCCTGGATGGGCTGGCAACCGGTGTTGTAGGCATTACCGCGCTCTTTATTACGATTATCAGCTTTCTACTCGGTCAGCAGAGCATCGCCATACTCTCCGCCGTCTTCACGGGGGCCGTGTTTGGCTTTTTACCGCACAACTGGAACCCCGCGAAGATTTTCATGGGCGATAGCGGCTCCATGTTCCTGGGATTGGGACTGGCGGTCTTATCAATCATGGGAGGCGCGAAGCTGGCCCTGGCCTTGATGGTACTCGGCATTCCCATTCTCGACCTGGCCGTCGTCGCGATTAACCGCATTCGCCGGGGACAATCTCCCCTGCACTACGACACCACACACCTGCACTATCGTATGAAAGCGACCGGGCTAAGTGTGAAGCAGATCTGCCTGCTCTTCTACGGTCTGACCATTATGTTCGGCTTGCTGGCGCTGCGCCTCGATCGCATCTTCAAGTTCATTGGACTTGGCCTGGTTGGTTTGACCATGCTCGGCCTTATTCTGTGGGTTGACCAGCGCCTGCGCCAACGTGGATTACCCATCCGACCCGGAGGCCCTCCGCCCGAACTAACTCCCGGCGGAGGCGAGAAAATGTCGACTGAGGACATGGCCTGTAATGGCCGGTCAGATGCACCGGACCCAGGGAGCAAAGTACACGCTACCGTTACTCCCCCATTAACGGGCTCATAGTCAGCACAGGCTAGCCAGCCGTAATCTCGTTCGAGTGGCGAGCATTTTCCAGGGCCGCTTCTTCTGTAAACATGCGCTTCAAAAAGTAGCCCGTGTAGGATTGCTCGTTCTCCGCCACGTCTTCTGGAGTTCCCTCGGCAATGACTCGCCCACCGGCGTCTCCGCCATCTGGCCCTAAATCGATGAGCCAGTCCCCGCTTTTGATCACTTCCAGGTTGTGTTCAATCACCACAATCGAGTTGCCCGCGTCGACGAGACGCTGCAAGACCTGCAGGAGGCGCTCCACGTCTGCGAAATGCAGCCCGGTGGTTGGCTCATCCAGGATATACAAGGTGCGCCCCGTCGCCCGCTTAGACAGTTCTGTCGCCAGCTTGACGCGCTGCGCCTCGCCGCCAGATAAGGTTGTCGCCGGCTGCCCCAGGCGCATATAGCCCAGGCCCACATCGTTCAGCGTCTTCATCTTATTGTAGATCGAGGGAACATTGGCGAAAAAGCTCGACGCCTCTTCTACCGTCATATCCAGACGGCACGTACACATCAGGCAAGAAGTTCATCTCAATCTTGACGATACCCTCACCCTTACAGGCTTCGCAGCGTCCACCCTTGACATTAAAGGAGAAACGACCAGGCAGGTACCCACGAATGCGCGACTCCGGCACCTGCGCAAACAGATCGCGAATGCCCGTGAAAGCGTTAGTGTAGGTAGCGGGATTCGAGCGCGGCGTGCGACCAATGGGTGACTGATCGATGTCGATGATCTTATCCAGGTATTCTATGCCCTCGATCGCGTCATGCGCTCCTGGTTTATCATGCGCGCGATAGAGCGAGTGGGCTATCTTGCGATAGAGAATATCCGTAATCAGCGTACTCTTGCCAGAACCAGAAACGCCCGTCACCACCACAAATTTCCCCAGCGGTATCTCGACATCTATATTTTTCAGGTTATTTTCGCGCGCACCCTTAATCAGCAGCGACTTACCATTGCCCTCGCGCCGCTTTTCTGGCAAAGGAATACACCTGCGCCGCGAAAGGTAATCGCCGGTAATGGAGTCGGGATTGGCGATAATCTCTTTGTAAGTCCCTTCCGCGACCACCTTCCCGCCGTGTTCACCCGCGCCCGGGCCAATGTCAATGATGTGATCGGCGGCCCGCATGGTATCCTCGTCATGCTCAACCACCAGCAGGGTATTCCCGAGGTCGCGTAACCGCACCAGCGTCTTTATCAGGCGCGCATTGTCACGCTGGTGCAGTCCGATGCTTGGTTCATCCAGGATGTACAATACGCCCATCAGACCGGATCCGATTTGCGTTGCCAGGCGAATACGCTGCGCCTCACCGCCGGAAAGACTGGCGGCGGCGCGGTCCAGGCTCAGGTAATCCAGCCCTACATCCACCAGGAATTGCAGCCTGGACCGTATCTCTTTCAGCACTTGCCGCCCAATAAAACGCTCGCGCTCGGTCAATGTCACTTCGACCATTGGGCCGTCCGGATCAATGGGTGTCAGTGGATCGGCCAAAACAGGGGCAGTAGTAACACCTTTGCCATTCTTCTTACCATTACCATTCAAAGCATACACATTGGAAGGAGTGGGCAGCGATGCCGCATCTGCTTCCAGTTCCTGAAAGAAGCGCTGCGTATTCACAATGGAGAGCCGCGTCACCTGCACGATATTGTGCCCACCCACCGTCACCGCCAGCGCCTCAGGTTTCAAACGCGCGCCGTGACAATCGGGACAGATGCGCGCCGACATATACGCCTCGATCTCCTCACGAATACTCTCGCTATCGGTCTGCTTGTAGCGGCGATCAAGGCTGGGTATGACTCCCTCAAAGTTAATGGTATAGCTGCGCGTCCCCCCATGCTGCGGCGTATAGCGAATCGTCAACGGCTCAGAGATACCGTATAGCACCGCCTTGCGCTGCTCCTCCGTCAGATCACGCCATGGAGTATGCAAACTGAACTGGTACTTCTTCGCCAGCGCATCAAGAATAGCTGCATGCCACTGGCTGCCGTTCACGACCTTGCTCCAGGGCGCGATCGCTCCTTCCAGCAGGCTTAGCTCAGGATGCGTCACGATCAGCTCCGCGTCAATCTCCTGCTGCGTCCCCAGCCCGGTGCAGGTTGGACATGCGCCATGCGGGCTATTAAAGCTAAAGGTGCGCGGCGCAATTTCCGGCAGGCTGATGCCGCAGTACACGCAGGCAAATCTCTCCGAGAACAGAATCTCTTCCCCATCAACGATGGAAACCAGTACCACACCATTTCCCAGCTTCAACGTGGTCTCCAACGAATCGGTAATGCGTTGTCGGAAATCCAGGTCAACTTCCTGTGGCTGCTCAGGAGTATTTTCGGATGCAATGAATTGCGCTCCTACGCCATCCATCTCATCCCTATCCGCGTTCACATCATATAGCGCCGGACGTTCCGCCACCTTCTTGTAGGGGCGCAATTCGTTCCTTGCAGCCTGCCTGACCGCAGGTAGAGACGCAGTCTCGTTGGCAGGCTGGCTATCAATAGGTTCGCCAACATTGCGCCCTTTTCCCCGGCGAATTACCAACCGGTCAACCACCACTTCAATGGTATGTTTTTTCTGCTTATCGAGTTCGATCTCGTCGCCCAGATCGTAAATCGTCCCATCGACACGCACGCGCACATAGCCCGCGCGCCGCATCTCTTCGAAGATTTGCTTGTATTCGCCCTTGCGTCCCTGCACCAGGGGTGCAAGCAGCAAAATACGCGACCCCTTCGGCAGATCGAGTACCGCGTCCACAATTTGTTGGATCGTCTGCTGGGTTACCTCCCGTCCACACTTGGGACAATGCGGATGACCAGCACGCGCATAGAGCAGGCGCAGATAGTCATAGATCTCGGTTACGGTACCAACCGTTGAGCGGGGATTATGCGTTGTGCCTTTCTGGTCGATAGAGATAGCAGGGGATAGTCCGTCGATATGATCGACGTCGGGCTTCTCCATCTTATCCAAAAATTGGCGGGCATAGGCGGACAACGACTCAACATAGCGGCGTTGTCCCTCGGCAAAAATGGTATCAAAGGCCAGGCTACTCTTGCCTGACCCTGAGAG
>VBHV01000339.1:7152-9188 GCA_005881995.1 Chloroflexota bacterium
TTCTCAAACACCAGGAAGATAATGGCACTCATAAAGATGAGACGTTTTGACACACTTCTATATATTAGAACGCAAAAGGACATAGCCTTTATTTCCTAATGGTCGTGTTCTCTGCCTACAGACTTGACTATACCAGCTAATTCCTGACACCTTGTGTCATAAGGAAAACATCCTGCTCAAATAGCCAGGATAGGCCATATTTCCTAGCAATGTAGCCAGAATTCGTCCGATAATACTACACTAGAAACAGCCTGGTCACCAATCAACCAGGTAGCCGAATGCGGCTCACGCGCCGTAACTTTCGGATAACACATATCGTATAATGAGGTAGAAGCGGCACATACTCATCAAATTAACCCGATTCGCCTGGGGGAGATGCATGAAACCAGAACTTGATTTTGAAAAAAAATATCGCCTGGTGCGTGAGGTGATCGAAACGATCGTCCTCACCATCCTCATGTTTCTGGTCATTCGCTTTGCCGTGCAAAACTTCAACGTCGAAGGCACCAGCATGGAACCCAGTCTGCACGATACCGAACTCATCCTGGTAGACAAATGGACGTACCTGTTCCACCCACCCCAGCGTGGAGATGTGATCGTCTTTGTCGCTCCACCGGACCCCAACCTGGATTATGTCAAACGTATCATCGGCGTACCGGGCGATAGAATTACTATCGATAACACAACGGTCATTGTCGACGGCATCACCCTCAAAGAGAGCTATGTTGACCCTGCCAACCAGGGTAACATCTTCAACTATAAGAACATCCATAACATGCTTGTTCCACCCAATAAGTATTTCGTCCTGGGCGATGATCGCATACGCAGCTCTGATTCAAGAGATTGGGGATTTGTACCACGCAACAATATCATTGGGCGCGCCGCTCTTGTCTATTGGCCGCTTCATGAGGATAACTACGGCTTCCTCCCCAACGTCTCATCGGTCTTTGCCAGTATCCACCAGCCCGCAAGCGCCTCCGACTATTCGAATGATTCGATCATTACCAGCGGAGCAAATCTGTTCTTGCTGCTGCTAACCCCTGTCGTTTTCTTCGCATTCACTCTGAACCAGAAGCAGCGCTTCCGTCGAAAACATTCACCTGTGCCTCAATTGAAAGAGCCAGACTTCCCCATTTCGTAGGGACAAGGAGTGGGGCGCGGCTGATGTGGGGGCCTTGTGCTTGTCCTCCCCGAAGATCGAGAAGCCACTACAAGGCCCCCGCGTCCAGGCTAATTGAATTGAAGATCGATCTCCTGGTTTTTAGTAGTGACGCTCGTCACCTGGCGTTGTAATCGTACAATCGCATCGTGAAAACGCGAGTTGAAGATCGAGGTCATTTCGTCTGGAGACATTACCCACCAGAGGATACCTTGAACTTGCACATGCGTCATAACAACATCGCCATTACTGGCCATAGGTATCCCTGTAATCGAGCATGCAAACCCGTACAGTTGAAAATTAAACTGCACTCCGCCTGTAGAGGAGCCATCACTAGCTATGCCGGGCTGCGTGATGTGGACAACGGCATTCTGTACCGGGTCAGAGGGAGCATGATTGAGTACAATCAGGTTGTTGAGACCGGTTTCTGTTACCGCTATCGAAGGAGTTCTCACAAATGGGGGAAATGGCAGAATTTGATTTATCCCGCTCGTTGCCACCTGGTTTATCTGACTCTCCGCGATACCATGCAAAATGGGGCGCGCCACCAGGAACCATCCTCCAACTACCAGCACCACCAGCACGAGCAGCGTAATTACTATTCGTCTCCATGCTCGTCCCTTACGGCGAACTGGCTGCTGCACGCCAGAACCCTGGAAATTTCCCGGTGCAATTACGAGGGGCTGCTGCGCATTTTGCGGTATCCATTGTGGTTGGGGCGATAGTTGGGTTGGTTGCACCGGAGGCGAACCCCATTGTGGCTGGGGCGATAGTTGGGTTGGTTGCACCGGAGGCGCGCTATACTGGACATATGGAGGTTGCCACTGCGCAGGTTGCACTGGTTGGAACGACTCAGGCGGTTCTTCCTCCCACCGCG
>VBHV01000340.1 GCA_005881995.1 Chloroflexota bacterium
GAAATCCGAAGCCTTGCGGCCCTGAATTGAGAACTTCCGTCGCGAATAGTGGCAGAATCACATTAAAGTTAATGCCAAACAGGGATATCGCGCCAATTACTACGATGACCATCAACGCTGAGGGAGTACGTGCGATATAGGCCAGGCCTTCGCGCAAGCTCTGCCAGGTAGTCTGCTTCGCTACAGGTTGTTTCGCTGCGATTTGTTTTGCCCCTGGCAACGTGTTATGGCTGTATAATTTCGTCGTATCGATCAAGGCCAGTCCAACAATTACGGCAATAAAACTGATGGCATTGAGCAGGAATAGTGGCGCGACCCCAAGCCAGGCGATGATCAGGCCACCAAGTCCCGGTCCGAGAACGCGTGCCATATTGAACAGTGACGAGTTCAACGCGATGGCGTTTGGCAGATCTTCGCGTCCCACCATTTCCACGACGAATGCCTGCCGAGTGGGCATATCAAGCGAATTGGTCAGGCCCAGTAGGGATGCCAGCACCATTACATGCCAGATTTGCACCTGCCCGGTAGCGACCAGTATCCACAGCACGGCAGCCTGTAGCAGAGCGAATGATTGAGTACAGAGGAGCATGGTGCGCTTCGGTAAACGGTCGGCCAGTACTCCCCCAAATAGTGTGAGAATTAAGACCGGTAAAAATTGCAGCGCGCCCACCACTCCCAGGAGCAACGCGCTATGGGTTAATGTCAGTACCAGCCATGCTTGCCCAATCGACTGCATCCAGGTGCCGATCAGAGAAATCATCTGACCAAACCAGAATAGTCGAAAATTACGGTGACGCAGGGCTATAAATGTTCGCAGCAGGCCTTTAACCTGCTGCTGTTCAATCGATGTGGGAACTGAATGTCCCTCGTGATCGGAAGTAATAGTGTGCATAGGACAAGGTTCCAATCTAGATAGATAAAAGTAATAACTATTTTTGATTCAATAATATTTTGCGAGTTTGCTTATGACGCTCGATCTTTGCCAGAAGCGTAGTTCGCATCTGCTCCAGGCCAGCTATCTTTAGCTCGATCAAATGCAATTGACGGAGAAGCAGTTCGTCTCCTCGATCTAATTGAGCGATTTTGGCGGCTGCCTCCGTTTCCTGCTGGTAAGCTTCTTTCAGCATCCCACGTTCGTCTTCCGCCTCCATGATCTCGCGGATATCCGCCAGGGAAAACCCCAGCAGATCACGCAGCCTTTTGATAGCTTCTAAGCGCTGTATATCTTCTTCGCTGTACCGCCGGTAATTCCCCTCGGTACGGCCGGTAGGAGGCAGTAGACCCACTTCTTCATAATAACGAAGCGTGCGTTTGGTTAAGCCCGTTTGCGCGGCAACCTGCTCTATCGAGTACGAGCGCACTTCGTCAGTGCCTGATGAGAAAGATTGTTCATTCGTTGCGATCATAGTTACCTCCCCAATACATAAATTTAAAGTAGTCGTCGGTGGAGATGTACTAATAGTATACAACAAGTTTACCGTTTACGTCAAGGTTAGTGTTGGACCCTGCCACTGAAAACCTTGCTGCCATTGTATCCGAGCAACAGTGATGCTTTCTGTGGTGTCACAGAGGCACCCCTTACAGCTGTTGGACGGCAACAGGCCCAACAGGTAGCTAGACGTTTGAGCCGTGAACACATCGATGCCCTCTATTGTAGTCCACAGGGACGAGCGCGCGAAACAGCGACTCTCATCGCCTCTGCTCTGGGTTTGCAGATACAGACGCGCGAACCTCTTCGCGAGATGGATTTTGGGGAGTGGGAGGGCCGCGTGCAAGCAGATGTTGCTGTTTTTTCAACGACATATCTCATCTTGTACCCGGTTAACAATGCTACCTTTGAAGTATGATACAATGGCCGTAAGCTTCAAGAGATCATTTGCAAGAGCCTGGCAGTAGTTGGTTAAGCAGCCGTTGTCTTCGCCAGGGCCATTGAGGAAATGTGAACATGCATGAAACGCTATCATCCCTTATGGAAAGAGCCTTTCAGGAAAATCCCCGTCCTCTGGAATTTTATCTACGTGAACAGAGTCACCTGCCCGGCACGCGCGCAAATTTAGGACTGATGAATGATTTGAGTAACCTCATGGCGGCAGTTGTGGGCAAGCGGCCTCAAGACGTGCGAGCCTTATTGCGCTACCTGGTGCAAGATAAAGAAAGCTTGAAAAGCAATACTCCCGATGAATTTGTCGTCTTGTGCGGCGTTGTCTCCTTTGGCGCGTGCGCTGCCGTCTACCAGAAGTGGCGTCCCGAGGTCTTTCTGCTCCTGGGCGACTTCGCCTGTAGCTCTTCATGGCGCGTACGAGAAGGGGCGGCCATAGGATTTCAACGACTATTATCATCCGCGCCGGAGGAAACCATCGCCTATTTGCGCGTATTGGCGAGCGAGGGGAATTACTTGCAGCAGCGCGCAAGTATCGCGACCCTGGCGGAACCGCCTCTCCTGCATACCGACGCGATGAAAGAGGCTGCCCTGGATGTCCAGAGGACAATTTTGCAGCGGTTCCGCGAAATTCCACTCATCGAGCGCAAGCGCGAAGATGTGAAGGTGTTACGCCAGGCCACTGGCTATACCATCAGCGTGATTGTAGCCGCGCTGCCCGAACAAGGCTTCGCCCTGATGTGCGAGTGCGCATTGTGGGGTGACCCTGATATCACCTGGGCGCTGCGTGAGAACCTCAAAAAGAAACGCCTGGCAAAGTTCACCGAACAGGCCGAGTATGTATCGAAGTTTCTGGCCTGAAGACGGGTAGTAGCAGCAATATCCAGGATGTGCATGAAAAGGCTGAAGGTACGATACTTTGACAGCGCTTGCTCTTCTCGTATAAAATCTGATAGTCACAAACATTCCAACGCCACTTTCGTAGATGAAGTGCGATTGCCCTGTTTCTGGCAATTGACCATAGATATGTTGTTTTGAAGGAAGGAAAGGAGTCCACTCCATTGGGCGCTACAACTACAGCAGATTTTTATAACGGCATGGTTATACGCTATAACAACGACTTGTATACAGTGACTGAGTTTCATCATGTCAGTCCGGGAAACTGGCGCGCGTTCGTGCGCGTAAACCTGAAGAATTTGCGAACGGGCCGCGTTATTGAGCAGCGATTCCGCGCGGGCGAAGAGATAGATGCCGTGCGCGTTGAACATCAGAACTGGCAGTTCCTTTATGTTGATGGCGACGACTACGTCTTCATGAATACCGAAACATTCGATCAGCAGCCCTTGCCGAAATCGATGCTGGGAGATGCTGTACGCTTCCTCAAAGAGCAGGATATTGTAGAACTGCTGGTGGATAGCGAAACCGATACTATTATCGCCGTCGAGTTGCCAAACTTTTTGGAACTGGTCGTGGAGAGCGCCGAACCCGGCGTGCGTGGTGACACCGCGAACAATGTCACTAAACCTGCCACACTCGAAACGGGCGCCGTCATCAACGTCCCCCTGTTTGTCAATCCGGGCGATAAAATCCGTATTGATACACGCACAGGTCAGTATGCCTCGCGCGTGAAATAGCATTATCTCCTACTGGGGTACATGTTATACATGTACCTCATTTTTTATTTCACTACCAGCGCCCATAGATGTGGCCCAAAAATGAAGAATGCAATGATCACCGCAAATATCGCGCTGACCAACACCGCCCCGGCCGCCACGTCTTTGGCAATTTTCGCCAGGGGATGATATTCGGGCGAGGCCAGGTCAACGCATCGTTCGATCACGGTATTGAGCATCTCCACAAGCACCACGCTCGCAATTGCCAGAAAGATTACGGCGAACTCGACAGAAGAGATACGTAAGACGATTCCAAGCGCTATAGCGAGGAGCGCAATCACGATATGCACCTGCATGTTGATTTGTGTACGCAGCGAGTACCATAGACCCTGGAAGGCATATCCGAAACCTGCCATGAATTTCGCCATCCCATTTTTCCGTGGAAGTGGGGAAGGTGTACTCATCAGAAATGCGCTTTCCACTCGATCTCTTGCAGCACCGTTTCCTGTAAACGCACCATGGCCTCGTATCCTGCTTCGGTTTGATCGTCATAGCCTACGAGGTGCAGCGTTCCATGTGATAACAGGTAGAGCAGTTCATACACGGGATCGTGCCCTGCCTGTGCCGCCTGTCGCAGCACAGTAGGCCATGAAATAACGATATCACCCAGATTGATACCCAGTTCGGGCGGTGTGACAAATGCCGGGTGTGTTTCTATGGCTGCTCTTTCGTCGTTGGCTTCTTCCGGCCCCATCCACAATTGCTCGGCAGGAGCGTCTACTAACGGCCTGTCGAGCAGGGGAAACGAGAGGACATCCGTGGGCTTGTCCTGCTGTCGATACTGCGCATTCAGCCTTTGTATCTCTTCGTCACCTGTGATCACCAGGGAAAGCGCCACAGGTTGGACAACATGCGCCGCTTCCAGGGTGCGGGTTATTACCTGTTCCGGTATCTCTGATGACAGGAGCTGTTGGAGTATTGGGTCGCTACCAGCGTCTTCAGAGTTGATAGAACAATCAAAATGTACGAGTTGTACTGGCATACTTTTTGTCAGGCAGATTTGGCTGCGTCTGTTTCGTTGCCTGTCGTCCAACAGCAATCATGAAGACGATGAAGCCGATGACCAGGATGCTGAAGAGGCTGATGGTGCGGTCGGTCAGAATGGCCGCAGCTGCCAGGCTCGTATTCGATGAGAAAAGCGCGATCATGGCCAGCATACCGCCCTCGACCAGGCCAAGGCCACCTCCAGTAAAAGGTACAACCGTCAACAGGGCTTCGCCAAGCGCGATGAAGAGAGCGGCGGCAACAATGTGGATCGCATTACCGCCAATCAGGTTAAAGGCCAGCGCGATAAAGAAGAAACGCAACGACTCACAGGCCCAGACCCCAACTGTCAAAGCGCTGAGTGTGGGCACATGACGGAATGAGCCGAGCGTCCCTGCCTGGAAATGGTTGTAGTGATCGCGGTAGCGCGCTGGAATGAGGCTGGCAATGTGCGTGGGGAAGGTGCGCAGCACAAATAACCCGATGATACCTACAAAGACGGCTACCAGAGTGACCGCCAGGCCGGTCTGTAACTGCCTGGGCAGGTTTTCGTGCAGGCTAATGATGACCGCCGGAATAAACAGCAGCAACAGCACGATGAGATCGAGTAGGCGTTCCGCCAGTACTGTGCCGAAGGTGCGCGAGGCTGGCAGCTGAGTTTCCTTGCGCAGCAGGTAGGCGCGGTAGAGGTCGCCCAACTTGGCAGGGACAATGACATTGGCAAACCAGGAGATATAGAGAATTTCCAGCAGTTTCGCGAATTTTGGGAGATGCACGCCATTTGATTTCGTATAGCCAACATTTTGTAGCAGCATTTGCCAGCGAAGTGTACGTATTGGGAATGATAGGTAATAGATAGCAAAGGCTATCAGCACAAAGACGATATTGGCGGTGCGGATAGCTGTCCATGTTTTCTGGGGATCGATATTGGCCTGTTTCGCAAAGTAGGCAAGAGCTACAATCACAATGACCAGGGGAACAATGGTACGCCAGTTGAGCAGGCGTTTCCCGATTGAAAGTTGCTCCTGAGTAATCTCCGGCTCTTGCTGGGTCTCCTGTTGCAATAGTTCAACTTTTTTCTTCTCTATTGCTTCAGGCTCTAAATTTGCTTCAATATTTGTGGTTCCAGAGGAAGCACTACCACTATTATGCGTAATCAAATTATCCTCCAATGCCGTTACTCCAAGACTTCGGGGTCACTCTCTCTAGACGGATAAGAGCAATAAGGAGTAACGCGATAAGATTGGTCAAACTATGTACATAGACATCATCAACAAAATTGTGGACACTCACAGTAATTAACGCGGCCATCAGGCCTATTGCTAGCGCTCGATCATTGGTAAGCATGCCGGGAATTTCGATGGACCGCGGCTGGCGGAAATAGCTTGCCATGCGAGATGGCCGCAGCAGCAATGCCAGCTTGTCGCGTCTTCTCGCGGGCGCCGCAATGGGTACCAACTGCTCTGATCGCTGCGCAAGTGCCAGCCTGCGCTTCTTGCTAATGCCACGTAAGGCGCTCCCACCAGCGACGAAAATGGCGAGCAAGAAGAGCAGATAGGCGATCAGGCCAATCGTACCCATTTCGGCTGCAATA
>VBHV01000341.1 GCA_005881995.1 Chloroflexota bacterium
GGAGAAGAGATTGCAGAGCAGTTGAAGAGCCAGGGCGATGGCGACGGCTGCCGGCAGGGCGACCGCAAGGGTACGCCCGTACCATACACGAGGCCCCTTGTAGAGCCACTTCGTGTATGGTACGGGCGTACCCTTGCGGTCGCCCTGGTAATTTTCCGCAATCCGCGGTCGCCCTGCCAATTGCGGTCGCCCTGCCGGTTTTCTATCATGGGGGCCCGCCCCGGCAATTGCGGTCGCCCTTGTATCCCGTTCAGCTAACACGCCCCCAACTGGAAACATCCCTGAACCGATTCTAACTGGATGAATCCGCCCTGAGCCACTTTTAGGATTACTAGCGCCTTGTTACTCGGATTGCCTTTAGAGTCAAAGGCAATCTGACCGCTTACACCCTGTATAGCCTTATTGCCTGTGATTTGCTTCAAGCCTTGCAGGAGGTCGGCGGACGTCAGGCTGGTCTTCGTGCCGGTAAGCACATTCTGGCTGGCAGTTAACATGGTAAACATGGCATCATACGAAAGGATGACGTCGCCATCAGCACGCGTATAGCCGTAGGGGTTGCTGCGTGCCTGGTTGGTCGGATTGTAGAAAGCCTTATAATCATTGAAGAATCTGGGCGGGTTGCAGGCAAATGTTTTACCACTGCTGCACAGCGCCGTCCACTCATCAGGATACGCAAAGGTGGTAAAGTGCAGGCGTACACCTGCCGCGTGCGAACTGCTCTGATAGCCACCCAGTTCATACAGGGCATCCCCACCCATCACCTGCAAATTGGCAAATGGGCCGGAGGTCGGCAGGTCTGTCAGCAGCACGCTGGCATCAGCCGCGTAACCTGAAAAGTAGATCAGGTCGGGATTATGCGACTCGGCATCGCTTAAGAGCTGGTTGAAGTTATCCGGCTTGCCGACGGTATAGTTCTCCGTGACGGCAATCTTGTTACCATCAGCGGTGAACTGTGTTTTGAAGGCTTGCGCGAGGCTCTGACTATACGTATCATGGGTATCAAAGAAGAGCGCCACATTCTTTGCATGCAGCGTCTGTTCAGCGTACTTCGCTCCAATCACGCCCTGGCTCACATTCGGAGGCGCTACCCGGAAGAAGTAGGGGGATATGCCCGTCAGCGAATCGCTAGACGCGGTCTGCGAAACCATCGGAATATGCGCTTGAGACAGCGTCTGGACCACATTGGCAACGCGTCCACTGAACGGCCAGCCCATTACACCTACAAAGGTTTGATCCACCTGCGCCAACTGCTCAATCTGCTGTGCAACGGGTGTTGCATAAGCAGTCTGACTTCCAGAGTTTGCAATCAGCAGGCGCACCTTGACGCCATTGGGCAGCGTCGCTCCATCGTTAAATTCCTTTTGCGCAACATAGGCACCTTGCAGATCGTCTCGTCCAACGCTGATGGTGGCAGAATCGCCAGTGATCATGGTGGCTAGTACAATCGTAATGTAGGGGCTGCCTGAAGCCAGCACCCGCTGATCTTCCTGATAGATGAGCGCCTCGGCATTGCCCGAATCACTCGCGAGCGCCTGGCTCCACAATGCCTGCGCGCTGCCGGTATTACCCGATTGGAGTTGCTGTGCGGCCTGCTGCATAAATTGACCGCCTGGACGTGAGGTATCATAAGCGAAGGTGCCATCGCTGATGCCAATCATCTCTCCATTGGCGGCTTTCGTCACTCCAATACCACTCGCCGGAACGGTTGATGTACTCGTACCGGTTCCCCTGTGCTGGAAGTAGTAGAAAGCGCCAAAGCCGAGCGCGAAGAGCAACAAGATTACCAGGATAAAGAGGAAGAAGTTAAGCCCTACGTTGCTTCTACCCTTCTGCGGCTTCTGCGGTGGCGCATAGGTTCCAGGCTGATATGGCACCTGAACTCCACCCTGCCCGGCAACAGGAGGAAGCGGGGTAATGGGTGCAGGTCGCACTCGTGCTGGTTGATTTACCACTGTTGGCTGATTTGCGGTAGCTGATGTACCGGCGCCAATAGTTGTGCCGGCCGACGGAATAGCCGGAATAGGTCCGGAGGTACCCAGCGTGTAGCTGCTCATGGTGCCGGAGACGCCAAAGCGCCTGAGCAAGATGTCATCGATATCGCGCCTCATAGCGGCTGCGCTCTGATAACGCTGCGTGATATCGTTATTGACCGCTTTGGCAATAACCCGCTCCACATCTGCCGATAACTGCGGGTTCAATGTGCGCAGGGGCGGATAGGAGAATGGCGGGTAGTTGCGCGGGTCGCGGTTGCTGAGCACGTGATGCAGGGTCGCGCCAAGGGCGTACAGATCGGAACGCGGGTCGGCGTTGCCCTGGTACTGTTCGGGTGGGGCATAGCCGGGTGTACCCAGGGCTGATGTCTGTTTGCGTTGGGCGTTGCGAGCAACATCGGCGCGCGCAATGCCAAAGTCCACCAGGTGCGCCCGCTTATCCTTCTCACCGATGATGATGTTGGCGGGTTTGATATCACGATGCACAATGGGCGGCGTTTGCTGCGCCAGGTACTCCAGCACGTCGAGGACTTGAGAAGCGACATTCAGCGCTTCGCGTTCCTTCATTGGCTGACCCGTGCGATCCAGGCGATCTTCGAGGTTTTCCCCCTCGACATATTCCTGTACCATGAAGTAGCGTGAGCTCTCTTCAAAGTTGTCGGTGACGTTGGGAATCAGCGGGTGATCGAGGTGCGCCAGGGTGACGACTTCTTGCTTGAAGTTGCGTTCATCCTCTTTGAACTTTACCGGATCGCTATTATCGGAGACCAGTTCTTTGATAACCACAGCTTTGTTGTCCAGGCGTTTATCGGTTGCCAGCAGCGCCGCACCCATACCGCCCTGACCGAGCACCTTATTGATCACATAGCGACCTCCCTGCAGGGGAGTACCAACGTTGAGTGTACGCGAGTTGTTACTCGCTCCACTGGCTACCGTGGTGCTGCCGGTATTTCCGGTTGTCGCGCCAATGAATTTGCCGCAGTTGCTGCAATAGCGAACGCCGTCGCGATTTTCTGTTTGACAGTAGGGACATTCCATCTTTCACCTACCTTACCTTCTCCGATATTTGGGATATCTATCCAGACCATCCCCAGTCATCTGATTATACTTGGTTTTGCGATTCTAGTCGAGTGGGGACGCGATAATGGGTTCTCATTAAGGATATACGTAATCTGCAAGCAAAAGTTAAGCGGTGGTGAGGGGAATAATAGATGTAGAGAGACCGGCAGATTCATTGCCGGCCTCTCAGTTCATTAGAATAGCAGGTAGGTTTAAGAACACACCTTATCGCACCAGTTTGCAGGATTCTGCCAGGCAACGTAGTTCCAACCCGTCCATCTAGACAAAGACGAGCCTTACCCGTACCCTTGAAATCCCTCGGCCCTACAGGTGCTGGCAGCGAAGCGAAATAATACCTGGAGCAAAATGGTTAGCTTTTTGCAGATATTCCTGTTCGTTCGCCTCGATCATCAATTTATGCATGACGACGAGATCCCCATCGGGCAGCAGTTCGGCCGGTTGCAGGCAGAGTTCCATAACTGCGCAACCGCGTTCGTAGACTTTCACAAGTCCCCCGGATCCGGGAATGCGGTAGACACGATTGTCTATAGTTGGACTGGCTACTTCAAGATATCCAAACTTAATCAGTTGTTGAAACTGGTTCTCCGATAACATCTCCCGCAGCAAAACCTTCGCGCGGCTTTCGGCGGAGAGATGCTCGCTCACCGATTCGCGAAAACGGCCCACCCGCCCATCAGGAGCCTGGGATAGGTAATAGATCGCCAGAAGCAAGAACAGCAGCCAGATACCAAGAAACAGGCTAAGAGTTTCCCACATAGCCGCTTGTTTCCCTCCTTGCAGCCTGCTGACACGCAGTGTAGACGCGTAGCGTCATTGCAGGCTGAATAGCGAGTTGGCACATCTTAGCCACCAACGACGCGGGGTACCATCACAATCTGCTCGGCTGTGCGATCAAAGGTCTCAATACGCTCTACAGGTTTATCAGACGAAACTTTAAACGCGGTCGCACCGCGTACGCGCTCTTCGTTGAAGATGCGTTCGGCTTCCCGGATTGCCGCTACGGCTTCAGATTCGTTGGTCTCCGCTTTTTGCAGATCCCACGTTATCCGCTCGTCGCCTCGACGGGACATAATCCGCAGCATACCCATGGTCTGTCTCCTTTTCTGTACAAGCATCGGTACCAGATTCGGCCCCTCAGTTCCCTTTCACGTTCCCGACAATACCCACATTTTCAGGGATAAAATCAGCATAGCACGCTTTCGTCAGTCAAGTCAAGGGCAAAAAATTTCTGCTAGCAGGGTCTGTGAATGATTGCCAGGGCATGCCAGGGCGACCGCGAGGGTCGCCCGTACAATACCAACTTGCCCGTGTTACACGTCACCATGTATTGTACGGGCGGCCCTCGCGGTCGCCCTGGCCGCCCTGGCTCGCCCAGGCAGTCAAATCGTATTTCTGGCAATCATTCAGACACCCTGATTTCTGGTAGTACTCAGGATAGCAGTCCGGGCAGTGTGAACGTAAAGGTGCTTCCCTCCCCCGGTACGCTCTCCACCGTTACCTGGCCGCCGTGTAGTTCTACGATCATTTTGACGATGGCGAGTCCCAGTCCCTGTCCACCGGCACGCCCTGCATTGCCCT
>VBHV01000342.1 GCA_005881995.1 Chloroflexota bacterium
AGGAGCTCTCGCGTCCATTGCTGTTGGCAGAGCATCCATTGCCGGATCTCCCCCATCCGGCACTCGTCCGTACTCTACAGGGACACACCGATTGGGTGCGTGGCTGTGCGGTGAGTCCTGATGGCACCTGGATCGTCTCGGCTTCTAGCGATAAGACGCTCAAGGTATGGGATGCACATACAGGAGCCGAGCGCCTCACCCTACAGGGGCATACATCTTGGGTAGATAGCTGCGCTGTGAGTCCAGACGGTCGCTGGATCGTCTCAGCTTCCGAGGACAATACGCTCAGACTATGGAATGCTCATAACGGTAACTGTCTTCTTGTGCTGCGCGTTGGTGGCTTTCTTCTTTTAGCCTGTGCCTTCTCTCCGGATGGAGAACATCTGGTAGCAGGAGGATCGAGCGGCTTATATTTCCTCCGCCTGGTTCAGTAGGCTTTTGTGGCAAAGCCACAAGCGAGGGTTGTATAGTAAAAAATCGTCAAGGAACGCAAGGCGTGCCAAGCTTTCCTTCTTCACTTATCCTCAAAGATATAAGCAAACGCACAAGAAGGAAGATAGGATAGAAATTATGGCGAAGCAATGGGATAGCCACGAGGTTCCCTATCTGGTGAGCCAAATTTACCAGCAAGTCCTAGAGCGTGGTATCCTCAATGCCGATGGGGGTAACACGGATGCCGATCTGATGTATTACGGCGACAAATTACATCGTGGTGAAATGAGCGTCAGGGACGTGGTAAGGGCCCTCGGCCTTTCTCAAGAGTACGCCCAGCGCTTTGTCATCCCGTATACAAATATCGATGCCGTTAGACTCTGCTATAAACATTTTCTGGCACGCGAGCCTGAAGAAAAGGGCTTGAACTATTGGACACAGCAATCAATGGTCGGCGGGTGGTCTTTGGTAGTTAAGGGCCTGATCGATAGTGATGAGTATACTGAGCGGTTCGGCGATGATGCCATCCCACAATAAGCGCTTGTTTGCGCTTTGGGAAAGAACTCTATATAATAGATGAGCGCGATACGACCAGGATGTGTCATGTCTGCAAACAGAAACAGAACATGTCGTTTTAGCAATGCACGTACCGCTGTGAGAACTGTGGCTTAGTGATGAATCGCGATGAAAACAGTGCAATCAACATCTATAAGCGGTTCCTTGCCCGGCTGGGGCCACACACTCGTTAAGGGTGCGGTGTGCTGCATAGTCTGGTTGCGTGCTAAAAGTTTTGAGGCATTATGCAAACTGGAGATGCAGAAATCAGATGTAGAGGACATTTGAAAGGCAGGCAAATATGATGCAGCGCAATCCCCGCATGGTTGCTGGTATCTATCAACTGGGGCAGGTCATCACCTCTGGCCCATCGTTGACGATACATACTGCCTATAATCGCAACACAGGTGATGTGGTAGGACTCTATGTGATCGAATTGCCTCCGACGATGGATGAAGGTTTCGCGCAGAACCTGTTGCAGCCTTTGGAGCGACGACGGCTGGTGCAATCGCCACATGTTGTTCACGTGTACGACTGGGGTATCGATGGTGAGCGCGCTTATATTGCCACCGATCCGCCGCGGGGCATTACCCTGCGTCAAGTTCTTGATATGGAAAACGTTGATCTGCCGCGAGCCATGGATATCGCGCGGCAGATGGCGCGCGGATTGGTAGCGTTACAGGCCCAGAGCGTCGTCGATACCGATCTGCGCCCGCAGCTGGTCACGGTTGATATTGTAGGGACGACGGACCGCGTGCAGTTAGATGATATCGGCCTGCGCCAACTGTTGAAGCAACTGGGGTATGTCAGTGGTCAACGCAGAGATGACATCGGCTATCTTGATCCTGGCTATGCCGCTCCAGAGAGCATTTCACATGGCATGATCGGCCCCTGGAGCGATGTGTACCAGCTTGGACTGCTTATTTTTGAGGTTGTTACGGGGCGGCTACCTTTCGTGGGACGCAACTCCGTGGAGACAGGGATTCTGCAAAGTACCAGCCCGACTCCCCAGATGGCGCAATTCAATCATGATACGCCGCAGGCCTTGCAAACCCTGATCGAGCGCGCTTTAGCAAAAGACCCGGCCCAACGTTTTCCCAATGCTGAGGCTTTGCTCAGGGCATTAGATGCTATACCCGCGCCCGGCAAACCACCTGCGTATCGAGGCAGTACTACACCCCCTGATGCACTGCCTGCTATAGGTTCCACAGCCGAGAGGCCTACTGCGCCTCCTGGAAAGAGCGCAGGTTTGACCAGCGAAATGCCCTCGATGCAGGTTGAGGACGACGTGACACTGCGCGAGACTCTGGTTGGCGGCGAAAAGACGATCAGGCGGCCTGCTCTCAGCAACGGAGGGCCTGCTCCTGAAGAAGAAGGTGTACTGGCCTATCTTTATTTTGAGCAGGAGGGCAGTGAGAGTCAGCGCTTTGCGATTAAGCATAATTACGTGGTGGTGGGGCGTCTTGATCCGAAACGGGGTATCGCCCCTGAGATTGATCTGAGCACCGTCGACCCACGCATGACGGTCTCACGGCAGCACGCGCGCATTCGCTACGAGAAAACTTTCTTTTATATTGAAGACCTCAAGAGCCGCAATAAATCGCGCCTGGGTGAGTTGACGCTGCTTCCGTTCAAAGCTGAATTATTGCAGCATGGGGATGTGCTGCATTTCGGTTCGGTGCGCCTGGTCTTTCGCGTGCCGGGGATGAAGGATGTGCCCGGGTTGAAGGAACAGTAAGTCATAGCAACTGCTCACTTTGCTCTGTGGCTTCCACCTGCCCTATCATAGACAGTGGTGAAAACCATTACGATGAATATCATTGTCATGAATAGAGAGACAGGAAGGCAAAAAGCATGGGCTTTGATCAGTATCACGAGCCAGCAGGCGAATTATCCCAGGAGATACGCACGTTTGCACGCGTCATCGCTTCTTTGAAGGAAGAATCCGAGGCCATCGGCTGGTATCAGCAGCGTATTTCCATTGAGCAGGACCCTGATGCGAAGAAGATTATGGAACACGCGCAGGAAGAAGAATTTTTGCATTTCTCGATGGACCTTGAGTTTCTGCTGCGGCGCACCCCGAAGTGGCGCGTAGGTGCAAAAAACATTCTCTTCCGCGATGGAGATATTGTTGAGAACGCGGAACGCGGTGAGTCTGAAGAAGAGAAGACGGGGGGGTGAGCTAGACCCAGGATAGGCGGAGGCGGTCGAGTACACGCTTCACCGGTCCCTGGTTCCAGAACTCCTCGATGCCGAGGTAGCGAGTGGCACGGATATAGACAAACAGGCCGGCAGCCAGCTCAATCAACAGCTTAATCAAGGCTTCGACCGTGCCCACGCCTCCAAGCGTTTGACCAGGGTCTGTTGTGACCAGTATATGGTCAAGGATGAAGCGAATTATCAGCAGCGCAACGGCCATAGCAAGCGAGGCCAGGAGTACTTTACCTACGAACATGGCCAGTTCGCGCAACGCTAATCCGCCGATACGCTGTTGCAGCAGCCACAACAGTACGAACGCTTCGAGCAGGCCCGCCAGTGAAGTTGAAAACGCGAGCACGCCAAGGCCCCACGAGATGTTTGTTACCATTTGAATTAAGACGATGCTTAAAGCGATCTTTAAGATAAATTGGGCGATGCTGATGGTGACGGGTGTTCTACTATCGCGCATGGCATAGAACGAGCGCGTCAGTATTTCGACGCAGGACAGACCGGCCAGGCCGAGAGCGAAAAATGCCAGGGGAATAGCTGTACTCTCTGCGCTGTTCAGCGAGTACGCGCCGTGTTGCAATAATACCTGGATGATAGGCAAACCCAGTACGATCAGTCCCAGGCTCGATGGAATAGACATGAAGAGGATACTGCGCAGGGTGTCCTGAATGATAGCGCGTACCCTGTCCAAGCGCCCCCTCGTCACATTCTCGGCCATTGTCGGAAAAGCCGCGGTAGAGATAGCCATGCCAAAAACGCCCAAAGGCAGCAGGACCAGTTGGAGAGCCTGGTAATACTGCGTGATGTAGCCGTTTTGCTCGGATGTTTTAAGCGCCAGGCCGATGACCAGCAATAAAATCAAGCCGCGATCGACGAAAGTTGAAAAGTAAAGCATGGCGGCGTTGACGATGCGTGGTATCATCTGCCGGCCAATCTGTATTACGCCAGGGTGATGGTAGTCAAACGAAAATTGATAGCGCATGCCCACTTTGATGATGCCGGGAATCTGCGTGCCTACCTGTAATAGCGCACCAACCACGACACCCCAGGTCGCAAAATAGACGGCAGTGGTCTGATGAGCCAGGAAGGTGTTTGCGGTCTGGGCTGCAGTCAAATGCGCGGTGTTGATATGAGAGATGATGAAGATACCGGGAATGAGACCCGCGATCAGGCCGACGTTATACAGCACAGTGCCAATGGCAGGCTGCAAAAAATTCTGCTTTGCGTTGAGAATCGAAGTGATAATCACACCGCCGCCGAGTATAATCGATTGCAAAAACATGATGCGTGAAAGCGAGATGATCAGATTAAGCTCAACCTGAGGTATCCCTGGGTTATAGAGCGGCACGAGCCAGGGCGCGAAAATAATGGCCAGC
>VBHV01000343.1 GCA_005881995.1 Chloroflexota bacterium
GGAGCAAATTCAACATCCTGCACAACTGTGGCTCTCACATCTACTTTGATCTACTGTCGCCTTACCCTGTGCAGGCCCTGAGTTGGGCTGCGACCGTAGAGGGCAATCCTGACCTTGGCGAGGGGAAAAAACGCTCTGGAAAGGCCGTGATGGGCGGTATCAGTGAGAAGACGACGCTCAAGAATGGCTCACCTGACCAGGTGCAGGAAGAGGTGGGGAAAGCTCTTGAGCTGACGGGTGGTCGGCATTTCTTGCTGGCTCCTGGATGTTCCATTCCCCCGGAGACGCCGGCGAAGAACCTGGAAGCGATTCGCCGCTCGCTCTCTTGACACGTCAGTAACCATTGGCTATACTTCCAAGCACAGTAATAAAAAGCGATAGTGCGCGGCGATCAACTCGCCGCGCAGCATTCTTTATTTATGAAGCATCCTGGTAAATATTGAAGGGCATTGGGAAGGCACTTCGTGAGTGATGGAGCGATATCAAACGATTCGAGCGTACTCCGCGGGTGGTGTAGTATTTCGGCTTGTTCCACTGCAAACGCAGGCAAACGCACCTGCAGGCAGCCAGTGGCAAGGAGATGAGGTAGGGGTAGAAGTGGCGCTGGTGGGACGCAGTCATCCTGGCATGTGGGCATTACCAAAGGGGACGCCGCGCTCTGGTGAAACTATTGAGCAGGTGGCAGTTCGAGAAGTGCAGGAAGAAACTGGACTACAGGTACGGTTAATCACCTATATAGGTTCTATCTCCTACTCATTTATTCGCGATCAGGTACGTTTTTATAAGCAGGTGCGTCATTTCTTGTTTGAAGCTGTTGGGGGAGATATAGCCCTGCACGACCACGAATATGATCGTGTAGCGTGGTTCCCACTGCAAGAAGCGCTTCGTCTGCTGACCTATCAGAATGAGGCGAACATTCTTAACCAGGCAGAGGGAATTTTGCAGCGTTGGTTACAGCGCCAGCAGAAGGAAGGTAAGATATAACCCTATGCAGAAAACCCCGCGTTATGGTTTGATACGGCGCCTGCTTTTTCCCTATAGCGGAGAGGAGCCGCTCACATTCCGGCAGAGTGTGCGAGTGATGCTGGCGTGGGCGCTGCTCATTCCCCTCATTATAGCGCTGTTGGTGTTGGCGGTAACATTGCCGACGGCTATTTCCTTGCAGAGAGTACTGGCGTTTTTCGTCATTGCATTCCTCTCCGGGGTGGGGATATTTGGTATATTAGGGTTATTAGTTGTCCTGTTCAATAATCACGCTGCACGTGTCCGTCAAGCGTGGAAAGCTCAAAAAGGTCAATAATAACCGGTGGAGGTACCTATGGATCTGAGCGTTGAAGGCAAGACTGAGCGGATTCCCCCTGGCTCACATATCTGTCAACTGTATAGTAAGGTGACAGAAATTCCGGGGGTGACGGCCCGTTTGATGCGCGTGGGACTTTCTCATTCTGAAAAGTGCCTGTTTGCTGCTGCTCCAGCGCAAATAAAAGAACTGCGCGAAGAACTCACCAAATTGCAGATAGATGTGGATGAGATGATTGCAGGTGGGCAATTGGTGCTCTACGAGGAACGTGAGCCGTTTTTAGCCAACGGTAAACGCTTTGACCCGTATTTCCTGCTCTCTTCCCATCAAACATTTATCGCTCAGGCGCTGCGTGAGGGATGGCTGGCGGTGCGTATTTCCATTGATATGACCTGGTTGACGAAAGATATCGCTACACCCGAACAAATTCTGAAGTACGAAGCGGCGTCCGATGCCGTCTTTACCTTCCAGAACGCGCCGATCATTGCATTGATGCATTACGATCATAGCAAGCTACTCCCCAGCCTGGTGGTAGAAATGCTTAAACTGCACCCCATCGCGGTGGTCGGTAAGTATATCAAGAGGAATCCCTACTATTTGAACTCCGAGCAGTATATGCTGAAGATACTGAGGATCAATCGGGATAAGGAAAAAGGCTCATCATAAAGCAGCATAAGAAAATGCGCTCCTGCGAAAGGAGCGCATTTTCTTTGGTTCTGGGTCAATGTTCTCTACTGGTTAAACAACTGTCCCAGGGTTCCGCCGACATTGCTGGTGCCGCCCGCCTGGGTTGTGCCTTCAGCCTGTGGGGGATGATAGGACATCGATTGAATGCCGAGGCGACCTGGGCCGGTGAAGCGGTTCAGGATGATTGATGCGCCGGCCATCAGGCCGCCGATTGCGCCGAAAATGCCGCCGCCGCGCTGCGAACCGGCCACGGTAGTTACGGTCATCTGCACCGATGGGTCTTTCCAGAGCCACGCGCCAGGCTCAACGTCCAGGGTCTCGCCGGGAGCCAGGGTCTTTTCAAAGACATTGCCATATCCATGCAGCAGCAGCATGCCTTCACCACCGCGACAGGTGAACTGGTCGACGAAGAGGCCGGTGCGGCTGAAAAGGATGTTGGCCGCGCCCTGCACGAAGGTAAAGCCGTAATCAATGTTGCTGGTGGCGACCAGGAATTGGTGCTCACGGACTTCTACCATCTGGCCCGGCTGGAGGCGCAGGGCTACAATCTGGCCAACGGAGTCGCGGGAGAAGGAGATGTTCCCAGGTCCCTGCGCCTCGGTAATGAAGATCTGCAAGCCCGCGAAAAAGCGTTTCGCCAGACCCCTCAGTGATTTGAAGCCAATCTGTACGCCGGGGTGCTTCCAGAGCAAAATGTGATGCTCAAAGTAAATGGAGAGCTGGTTGCCTAGCATAATATCAGCGACCGGGACCAGTTCGCCATCAATCGTGATAGTCATATCGGCGACTCTCAATGGTCCCTTGGGGTTGTGCAGCTCTGCCTTTGGCACCTGGTTGCCGAAGACACTGTTGCTATACTCTTCGTATTGATTGGGCGGAATGTAGCCGCCATGGGGGGCACCATACTGGCTTGGCTGACCGGCGGGTGGTGGTGGCGGCGTCGCCCCTGTTGGCATAGGTGAACCACACGTGCCGCAAAACTTCACTCCATCGGCTACCTGACTTTGACAGCGGGGACAAATCATGCATTGACCTCCTTAAATCTGGCACAATATATTCTACAGCTCTTGGGAAAATCTACTGTTAGACTGAACGAAGAACAGTCATGAATATGCGACAAGATGCGGTAAACAGTAGCTATCTTGCATGATGATATCACATCTCAGCAAATAGGCAAATAAGCAAAGAGACAAAAATCAAAGGGCGGCCGCCCAGTATATAGAAACCGGAGGGCGACCGCGAGGGTCGCTCTCCGGTTTCCCCACCAGGGGTAACCTTATTTGCTTATTGCAGAGGTGTGAAAAACAGCACCGGAATGTACAGCTATAAATTGTCGGCACGTACCCTACGTCCGATGCATAACGCCGAACTCCCTGGATTATTTTATTGTATATTCAGAGATTCAGTAAAAGAGTGCCTATAGAACGAAGCTGTCAGCCAGGGGGCTGCGGGTATTGCCGTTCTGTTTCTCACTGATTGCCTGCTGCCCACCTGTCTGGCGGGAAACATAGCTGCTATTGTTCATAGACTGCGATGCGTTTGGCGTATTCTGCAAGTTCTGTAGGCTTTGCAGTGTAGCCTGCGCCTGCGCACCATTAGCTGTCTCAGTTGCGAGCTGAATGGTTTTGCCGTCAACAACGACCGCTATGCCGACGCCGCGTCGTAAATCGGAGAGCTGTCGACGTAGTTCACGGTTCTCAGCTTCCAAAGCGTCCATCAATTTTTTCTGTTCAAGTAGCATCTGCGCTATGCCTTCAAAACCAGCGCTTGCAGCACGATCCATCATGGATTCCTCCTGCGAATTTCGTGTACCTAATAATTCTAAAACAAAATTTCCCAACACAACGCCACGTCCTCCCAGCTTCTCACGTACTCAACTCAATAGATGTACGATGCGATCCCAAATGGCCGCCGCAACGCCTGTTTTGGGCATTACAGGCAAGTCTTCCATTGCACCAGTGGCATGAAAGATATATACCTTATTGGTCTCTGCTCCGAAGCCACTATCAGAGCGGCTTACATCGTTTGCCACAAGTAAATCCAGGCGCTTAGCTGCCAGTTTATCGCGTGCGTAGGTGATCACATCGCCCGTTTCGGCGGCAAAGCCGACACGCACCAGCCGCTTTTTACGCTCATGATTAACTTCCGGCGGTTCAGATACATCCGCGAGTTCTCCCAGGATATCTGGATTACGCACCAGGCGTAGGTTGAACCCGCCCTCCGCATCTACTTCCTGCGCACCTTTCCCCTCCTTTTTGAGCTTCTGCACCGCCGTTACAGCCGGGCGATAATCCGCCACAGCTGCGCTCATGACCAGCGCATCCGCCTCATCAACCGCATTGAAGACTGCTTCGCGCATCTGCATTGCAGTTTCCACTCTCCACACATCCACCCCATAGGGCGCATCTAAGGCAACGGGGCCCGAGATCAAGATGACATGCGCGCCGCGATCTCGCGCCTCTGTTGCCAGGGCATAGCCCATCTTCCCTGATGAGCGATTGCCCACGAAGCGTACCGGGTCGATTGGTTCCTGTGTGCC
>VBHV01000344.1 GCA_005881995.1 Chloroflexota bacterium
TGTCCAACAGGATGCGTGAACGTGTATCGGCAGAGAGTGGTCGACTGGGCAGCAGCAACAGAGCGAGTAGCACGAAAGGGTACGAGCCCAGATAGCCCGCATCGGCCCAGGTAGGGAAGAGGACAGCGAAATGCGCGATGTCCTCATTGTAGGTCCAGAGCGCCTGTCCAACGATATAGCTCAGGATGCCCAGGCCGAGCAAGAGGGGTACCCAGCGCTGGGGAGTCCCGGCCGGAGCAACATGCCCGGTGAATGGAACCGGGAATCGTCTCCCCCGACCGCCTCCGTGCCAGAAGAGCGGAAGCGTCAGCAGTAAGCCAACCGCTTCGAGAAGACCCTGGGTGAGGTTGTCGCCCAGATTCACCTGGTTGGGCCCGCCCGGTTTCATGAGCAGATAGGTGACGAATAGGACCGTGAGCACGAGGATCAAGAGAACGCTCTTCCAGAGGGAGCGCACGTACTGACCTTGCAGAGTTCCCGTGACCTGTTCTCTGGGTATGGGCTGTGGTATGCCGTGGACTGTTGTTTCCGTATCAGCCATACTCGCGTTATCCTTCCTGCTCAGGTACTCCGGTCTTTCTAGTGTAACATGTGATGGGGAAACTGTCTAGACAGGCCTGTTCCCCTCGCAGGTGACAATTACGGAGCTATTCAGAAACGCACCATAGCTGTTTGCCGATGCAGCGAAAGCGCGAGTTTCGGCTTCGTTCAACGGCGCAAAGAGACTCGGGGTGATATTGACTGTATCCTTTTTTATCGTGCGCTTCCAGGTGCCGGCAACCCGACCATTCAGAACAATTACATGGTTGAGGACATTGCCCCGAGCGTCGAACTTTGTCGCATCCGCCGCGTCAAACACGGCGCTGCGATCAGTGTAGCCAACAGTATACTCGTCAAAATTTGGTAACAGGTATATTGTCTGAGTTAGATCACGCATCGGCAGCGTAGAGGTCGAAAACCAGTAAGTCTGGCCGTCTACATCCTCGCGTATAAGTTGGGATGTCACCATTGCGAGGCCAGCTCTCGCATCGGCTACCGAGAGTCCTGACCACCACACAAAATCTTGCAGGGTCGCAGGGCCGTGGCTCGTAAAGTAGCGCCTGGCGAATTCAGCCAGCGCTTCGTTGCGTTCTAAAGTCCTTGCCTGGGGTGCTCGCTCCTCAAGCAAGGCATAGGTGAATTGCTTGCCTCGCCTCGCACCACTACAGATAATCCCATCTAATTCAGCGTGCATAATGATATGGGCAAATCGGAGTAAATTATCTGCAGCAATGCCAGCCTGCCGAAGCGCGGACACAAGCTCCGGACGCGTAAGCTGCTTACCGCCTTGCAATGCCTTTACCAACGCAGCGTTACTACGCGTAAAAATGGCGTCGTCTAATTCCAGCCTGCGATAATAGTAGGCGTTCGCTGCATTGACGCGCGGAGCAGTGAGCGCAAGCATCCAGCGAATATCGGCGGGTGCGACAAAATGCCAGGTAGGCCGCATTACGTGTGTACGAAGGATGGTGCCGTCGGCAAATGCTTGCTCAATGCTCTCATCGGTGGCGCCTTCTGTGCGCAATCCGAGTGCCCATTTTGCCCCCGCAAAATCCTGTGCCTGGACAGCGCCCAGCCACTGTACTACATCGCTGGGCTTTTCAAACGTGTGCCGGGCTATGAGCTGGTTGTGAAGCCGCTGGTGCGCAATGTCCAGGTTTGTCATGAATGCTCCTTCTATCGTAATTTGATCAGTTTTTTTTCGCTTTGAGATCCTGTTTCATTTCGTTTGACTTATCTACTACTTGAAGTATACCATTGAAGGAGGGCAGAATCAGCCCTCGTTTGAGAGAGAATGATTGAAGATCGCTGAAAGCAGAGGGTTGCTATGTACCATCCAACCAGTCGTGTCCTCACTGTACTCGAATTGCTCCAGTCCAGGCCATTCATCAGCGGTCCAGAGTTAGCTGCTCGCCTGGAGATGGATGTGCGAACGGTGCGCCGCTACATCACGCACCTCCAGGATGTCGGTATTCCGGTCGAGGCCAATACCGGCCGGTACGGTGGGTACCGGCTCCGTCCTGGCTTTAAACTGCCACCGCTCATGTTGACGGAAGAGGAAGCCACAGCGATCATGCTTGGCCTGCTGGGAACCTCGTGGCTGGAGATCGGACAGTCGTCGGTGGCCGTTGAAGGAGCGCTCGCCAAAGTCTCCCGCGTCCTTCCCCTGCGCGCACGGGAACGCCTGAACGCCATGGCTTCTCACCTGTTCTTCTTTTCTCATCAACGCGAGGCACGGCCGAATGTCTCTCTCGTGATCAACCTCAGCGAAGCAATCGGACAGCAGCAACGGATTGCCATGAACTATCGTTCCCATCTCGATCAGTTGACGCATCGCAAGGTTGAGCCGTATGGCATGGTGGGATGGAACGGGCACTGGTACCTGGTTGGGTACTGCTGCCTGCGTCAAGACTACCGTACATTTCGCCTGGACCGCATCCAGCAGGTAGAGCTGCTTGAGGAGCCCTTTGAAAGACCAGAGGGTTTTGATTGCCGGACCTATGTGATGGAGCAGAATTCCGGGAAAGAAGCCCGCTGGGACATTGAAGTGGAGTTTCAAGCACCATTGTATACGGTGCAGCAGAAAATACCCGCATCCTATGGATCGCTGAAGGCCACGCCAACAGGAGCATTGTTTCAGTATCAGTATGACGACATAGAAAGTCAGGCGCGCTACCTGATGTCGCTGAACCTTCCGTTCGTCATTCATCATCCGCCGGAATTGCGTGAAGCTCTGCGGCGCCTGGCAGAAGAGATGGTGCAGATTGCGACGTCTTCACTTCCTACGAGAGACAATGGAAGCAAAAATGCAGTGCAGGAGAAGCGCTGATGAGATGGAAGAATCACCTTCCAGCCTTTGACGCGGCGCTGGGCAAAGCAGCCGTAAAAATCTCCTGCGCGCCTGTGCGCGTGTCATTCCAGAACGGGTGAGCAAACTGATTATCTACCGCCAGCCCTTGATAGTCACCGATGAACTGCGACCCGTATTCATCTATTGGAGCATCAACCGCCGGGTCCCAGCTTTGCGTCGTGACGCGCTCATTCTTGAGGAACGACGCGCCCTGATCAACCGATTGCGCCAGGTAGACATCGATCAACTTGTGCGAAGGGTCAAGGCGCGTATCAAAGAAGGAGATGCTGATAACTCCATTGGGCGCGACGGCCATTTGTGGCTGGAACTGGTTCGCACCGTTGCCCACCGCATCATCATTCACCCGCAGCGGAGGCGCCCACGTCTGTCCGTGATCCTGCGAGGTACTGAACAGAATATCGGGGTCGCCCATTCCTTTATCAGACCAGGTAATGTAAAGCTGGCCCGTCTTCGGGTCGCAGGCAAATGCTGGCAGCGACTCATTGCGATACTTTTCGGGTGGGAATGCACCGAAGACATCGTGAATGATAGCTATCAGGACCGGAGGAGTCCAGGTAGTGCCGCCATCCGGAGAAGTCGTGACAACCAACCTGGTAGGAAGAGAACGAGCGATATTTTCAACGGTTTCAAAAGCAACGGCGAAACCAACAGCTATAGTGCCATCCGGCTCGACAACCGGAATAGCGCCTATGGCCGCGTCACATCTCATTGAGTGAGGAGGACGATCAGGTAAAGGATTCTTACAGAAAGGCGCACTCCCCTCGATAAAGGTTGGCGATGAGAAGCTCTGTCCACCATCGGTTGAACGCGAAAAGGCCAGTTCCTGAACGCATGGATTGCCCTGTCCACAGTCGTTACCATAATCGTAGGACCACACCACATACACATTGCCTTTATGCCGCCCATTCGTCGTATCAACGGTAATCCAGGGCTTGTCATGAAACTCCTTGCTTTCCGCAGTTTCAATAACACTCACGGGATTCCCAAACGTCTTGCCCCCATCAGTAGACTTCGAGACCGCGATCCCGCTCATACCAGGTCGCGTCTCATAGAGCACACCCGCGTAAACATCATTGTGTGTACCAAATGCAAAGCTAATATCAGAGGTAATGGTAAATTGCTTCTGAAAACCCGGCAGCACACCACCATCCGTCCAGGTACAGCCTCCATCGAACGAGGCGAAATAGCCGATCTGGAAGCGATAATGGGCAGGGTCAGTGAAAAATTTGGTACCGCCAACAAGATTGAGGGGATTGTTTGGATTCTCGGCCAGCATCGGCTCACTATGCGCCAGAAAGCTATCATGGCTG
>VBHV01000345.1 GCA_005881995.1 Chloroflexota bacterium
AAATTGACAATCAGTTCGCGTTTGGGTTTGCGTAAAATAGCTCGCATTGCCTGCGAGAGACCCAGGCGCTCCGCGGCTTCGTCGAATTGAGCGACAGCTACGTCATAAGGATTTACAATTTCAATCGCCATAGATATTTACCTCCCTGGCCAATCACTGGCCATAATGCAACGCTGCATACAGAAGCGTCGTCGCTTCAATTTCAAACACGTTCCACACAGGCCATTGGTAGAACCCATGCAGGATCAGCGCAACGATAGATATAGACGAAAGCCCGCCGGAGGAAGTCAGGCGGGCCTTGGCCTTAGTACATTACCTCCAGTATACCATCTTGCGAGCGCGGCTTGCTAGTGCTGCAAGAGGTAGACATCCGACCAGTCGCCGAAGTACAGGCCCATATTATTGAGGCTGACGCCGTGCACATAGGACGGGAGAATGGCCGATAGCGCCTGGTGATCGATGGGCAACCAGCCTACATCGTTGATGGCGATCTGTTCAGCCTGGTTATAGAGTTGGAGACGCGCGTTGCCGGTCATTTGTTCTGCCTGGGCTATGGCCTGGTCGAATTGTGGATTCTTCCAATCGCCGCTGTTATTACTGGCTGTAGAGGTGAGATTCAACGCCAGCCAATCATAGGGATCAGGATAATCTGCCGTCCATTGTGTATAGCCAAACTGTATGACTGGAGGCTGGGTTGCCGTCTCCATATTGTAGGCATTGAGTTCTACGGAATTCAGTTTCACCTGGATGCCCAGCGCGTTTTGCCACATTTGTTGCAGCGCAGCGGCTTCGAGCTGTGAGACCTGTGAATTAGGATAGGAGAACGTAACGGTTGGTACCTTGCTGACATCGGGGTAGACCGTTTGCAGCAATTGCAATGCTTTACTCTTGTCGTATGGTATGCCCTGGAAGTTTGCTTGATAGCCGGGCATACCAGGCGGGATGATGGTGGGAGCGGGGATGGCTGCGCCCTTGAATATCGTATTGACCAGTGTTGTCTTATCAATAGCATAGGCAAAGGCCTGGCGCACCGCCGGTTTGTTGAAAGGAGGTTTAGTATTATCAAAAAAGAGCAGGTCGGTTTGTAGTAGCGACTTGCTGGTAAAACCGGCCATACCTTTTGCGATTTGCAGGTCCTGGGAGGTGACACTCCAGTCAAAGGCATACTGTCCTGCCTGATAGGATTTGAAAGCGGTGGAGGGATCATTGGCGAAAATCATATCCACTTCTTTCAAGCGCGTCTTCGCGCCATACCAGTGGGGATTGGGAACCAGGACCATTTTCACATTGTGATCCCATTCTTTAACCATGAATGGGCCTGTCCCTACGCCATTTTGCGCGACGTGGTTCGGCCAGTCGGTTTGACCGTACTGATTGATGATATTCTTATTCAGAGGAAAGGCGATGGAGTTGGCCATGATCTCCAGGAAATACTCGGTCGGTTGGGTCAAAGTAATCTGCAAGGTAGTGTCATTGATGGCTTGCACGCCTCTGAGAACCTTCGTCTTGTTATTGTTGACATCATTGGCTCCAACGATGTTGCCTAAGAAGAAGGTAGCAATCGGCGATTTCACTTCTGGTAACAAGGCGCGTGTGAACGTATAGACATAGGTCTGTGCGGTGACAGGTGTGCCATCAGAGAATGTAATCCCTGGTTTCAGAGTGAAGGTGTAGGTCTTGCGATCAGAAGAAATCGACCAGGTGGCCTGATCTGGCACAACATTCAGGTCTTTATCGAATTTCACCAGGCCGGTATAGACCATGCCCACGGCAACAGCAGAATTGGCATCCGGCCCCTGGGCGGGGTCCATAGTACCAATGTCCTGTGTGCCAACATTGGGAAAGGTTAAGACCTGGTCGGCGGCTAGAGCCGGGCTGGCGTTGGGCGTGGGGGCGTTGCTGGAACTTCCTCCACAAGCGGCCAGGATGAGCACTAGTGCGCTCAAGAAGAGCATGGATATTGAACACAGAGAGCGACTATTACGAGCAGAGCGAGCATACGAAGAGTATGTACTCACGAATTGCCTCACTTTCTCTATGAAGCTAACTTGAAGGTGTGGAACGTTACCGACCATTGTATAACGTTGACGAGGGTTCGGACAAGACTGCCAGGGCAACTCTCGCGGTCGCCCTGGCAGTCACATTGACTTGGAGAAAGCGGCGACATTGGCTCTCGACAAACGCGTCTTCAAACGTCTATAATTAGGGAAGATAATGGACCTGCTCAACGGCGAGCAGGATGTATAGGATGCGTTTTTCCTGTGAAAGGAGGAAAGGTAAGTAAGCAAAGGGGCTACTTATCGGGCACATGATGGACGCAAAACAGCTTTTTATGAATGGCGAGTTTATCCCCGCCGAGCAAGGTGTAATCCCTGTACGCACGCACGGTTTCTCTTACGGAACCGGATGCTTTGAAGGTATTCGCGGGTATTGGAACGAGGCAGAGCAACAAGTATACCTGTTTCGTCTGCGCGAACATTACGAACGATGGCTTCGCTCGTGCAAAATTCTACAAATCTCACTTCCCTACACGGTAGATCAACTCATCGATATCAGCATAGAACTGGTCAGGCGCAACGATTTCAAACAGAACATCTACCTGCGGCCAGTTGCCTATAAGGGCGACCAGATCATCGGCGTGCGCCTGCATGGACTCGAAGATCACTACATTATCACTGCGGAACCCGTCGGAAACTATATCGATATCAATGGCCTGCACTGCGGTGTTTCTTCGTGGAGACGTATAGATGATAATGCTATTCCTTCGCGCGCAAAGATAACCGGCTCGTATGTGAACTCAGCTTTTGCGAAGAGCGAGGCCCTACAGAACGGCTTCGATGAGGCGATTATGTTGACCCACGAGGGGCACGTGGCTGAGGGCAGCGCGGAAAACATTTTCCTGGTGATGAACGGGGAACTGGTGACGCCTGCGCCCACAGAAAATATCCTGCTGGGCATTACGCGCGATACCACGATGCAACTGGCACGGCGTGAATTTGGACGTATTACGCGCGAACGCCAGATTGACCGCACGGAACTCTACATCGCAGATGAGATCTTCCTGTGCGGCACAGGCGCGCAGGTCGCGCCCGTCGTGAAGGTGGATCATCGCCCCATCGGCGACGGCAAGGTCGGTCCGATCAGTAACGCTCTGCAACAGCTCTACTTCGAGGTAGTGCGTGGTCGCATTCCTGGCTATCGCGATGAGTGGTGTACGCCGGTGTACGCACCGGTGCCTCAAAAGGTGCAGACGATGGGGAGTGAGATGTAAGAAGCAGATTGGACGCCCACTTAGGCGTCCAATCGTTTTATT
>VBHV01000744.1:0-312 GCA_005881995.1 Chloroflexota bacterium
CACCGAGGTAGCAACCAGGATATCCAGTTCGCCATCACGGAACTTGCGCATCACCGCGTCTTTATCCGCCGCCTTCATACTGCCGTGCAGCAAGCCCAGGCGCAAATGGGGAAAGACATCGCGGCTCAGGCGTTCGTATTCCGCCGTCGCTGACTTGACCGCCAGGGTTTCGGATTCCTCGATCAAAGGGCAGATGATGAAGGCCTGCCTGCCCTCTTGTACCTGCTGTGCGATCAGCTTGTTGGCCTCATCTCTGCGCGCGCCGGTGCGCCAGCTTGTGATGATTTTCTGACGGCCCGGCGGTAGTTTGTC
>VBHV01000744.1:592-2017 GCA_005881995.1 Chloroflexota bacterium
CATCAAGAGCGCGGCGGCGGCCACTGCTGTTTTGCCTGCGCCAACATCTCCTTGCAGCAGGCGGCACATGGGCCTGTTCTGCGCGAGATCGCCGAAGATTTCGATAATCACGCGTCGCTGCGCATCGGTGAAACGGAATGGCAGGGTTGCCTCGAAAGGTTTGTCGGTGGCGATACTTGACCAGAGAGTGGTTCCCGGTTGATTGAGCGCGTTCATATTATGGTGCTGCTCTGCTGCATTCATGAGATCATTCAGGCCGTCGGCGTCGATAAATATTTTCTTGAAATCAATGGTCAGAGCGTTTCCCTGGGGGGCTTCGTGCTGCCAGCGCGTGCGCCGCTCCTGCATACCGAGATGGATCAGGAAGAGTTCGTCAAAACCCAGGCGGCGGCGAGCCGCCTTTAACATCTCTTCGCTTTCAGGATAGTGGATTTGGGAGACGGCTTCTGGCAGTGTCAGTAGTTTGCCGCGTATCGAGGACGGGAGATGCTCAGGGACCATAGTCGCGTAACGGTCAACGACCCATTTGGTGAAGCGGCGTAAAGTCTTGGCATGCAAGCCTTCGGTGAGTGGATAGATTGGCACCAGTCGCCCGGTGCTCAACAGGTCGCCGCGTTCTGGCAGTTCGTGGCTCTGTACATTAAATTCGACTTTGTTGCCAAAGCGTCGTTTGGTGCCGGTCACGACCAGGTATTCGCCCTTAGCGGCCTGCAGCTGTTTTTGTAGATAGGACTGGTTGAACCACGAGACCCGTATTTTGCCCGTTTCGTCTGAGATGGTGGCGAGGGTGCGTGTGCGCCCCCCACCGGTGCGTACAGTTTCTACTTCCCAGATCAGCCCCAGGGTAGTTGTAACCTCCCCAAAAGGGATGTTGGCGATTTTTGTGAGCTTGCTATAGTCGCGGTGCTGGCGCGGAAAGTAGAAGAGCAGGTCGCGCACTGTACGAATGCCCAGGCCGCGCAGCTTTGCCGCTACCGATGGCCCGACCCCCGGTACAGCAGTCACCTCAGCGCTCAAGAGTGTGAGGGATGCATGGCTCGTGGACATGCCAGCCTCCAGGTGGATGGGATCGGGTCCAGGGCGAGCAGTTGCAGGGCGATTGGGAGCAGGACTAGCAGAGCGACTAGAGCTACCAGGGCGCGATCATGGCCCCCACCGAATTGCTCGCGGAGCAGCACGCGCGCAGCATCGGCGACATGCTAGAACCCTTTGGCATTCGTACCGTCCTCGTGACCGGCAGCCTGCGCACTCGCGAGCGCGCAATGGGACGCGCTGCCATTGAAACAGGGCAGGCTATGGTTGCCGTCGGCACACACGCACTGATCCAGGAGGACGTCACCTTCCAGAAATTGGGGCTGGTCATCGTTGACGAACAGCACCGGTTTGGCGTCGAGCAGCGCGACATCCTGCGACAGAAGGGCTACC
>VBHV01000103.1 GCA_005881995.1 Chloroflexota bacterium
CATATACGCTCCTGCAAATTCCCGTAGGCACTTTGCTGGATAGGGTTGGTATAAAGTGGATGATGAGAATTGGGACAATACTTTGGTCGGTTGCAAGCTTCATGACCGCCATTGTCAGTGGCCTTGGGCTTATTCTCCTCTCCCGAATTCTTCTTGGTATTGGTGAGGCGCCGGCCTTTCCTGGCGCATCGAAAGCTACGGGCTACTGGTTTCCTATCAAGGAGCGAGGACGTGCGACAACTACCTTTGATGCGGCAGCCAAGTTTTCAAGTGCTCTTGGGCTTCCTATTATTGCACTCGTAGTTTCCGCATACGGTTGGCGTGCTGCTTTTTGGACGACTGGCATACTCAGTCTCATCTATGCTGTGGCCTATTGGGTACTCTATCGTGATCCAGGAGAGTCAAGCGGTTTATCAGCAACGGAGCGGGATTATATCGTTGAAGGAGGGTCGCAACAAGAAGGCGCAGTTCCTACCAACACGACAGCAAATCTTCGCTTCCTTTTGCGCCAACGGAAAATATGGGGGTTGACTCTTGGTTTTAGTTGCTATAACTACGCGTTTAACTTGTTTCTCGTGTGGTTGCCTGGCTATCTCCAAACACAATTGCATGCATCGGTATTGAAAAGCGGCTTGTACCTTATTATTCCTTGGCTGGTCGCAGGAGTAGCCGATGTGCTGATAGGAGGAGTCCTGGTTGATAAATTAATCGCAAGTGGCTATGAACCCACTAAAGTCAGAAGGGTTTTGTTTACCGTAGGTATGTTGCTTGGTATCGCAGCTATTGGAGCAGCCTTTACCGCTAATGTCAATGTCGCAGTCACTTGGTTAACGATTTCTCTTGCTGGACTGGCTTTTGCCGCTCCTATTGCTTGGAGCATTCCATCTTTAATTGCTCCTAAAGGGACTGTTGGAACTGTTGGCGGCATTATGAACTTCCTGGGCAATCTGGCAGGGATCGTAGCACCCATCGTCGCAGGTATTGTTGCTGATCGCACTGGCTTTGGCGTAAACTTCCTTATTACCGGCGCTATTCTTCTTGTTGGGATTTTCTGCTTCTTGTTCTTATTAGGCAGAATTGAACAGATCGAAGCTCCCCCAGCAGATATAAGCGGAATTACAGAGAGAATTCATACGCCTGCTGCTTAATACACAAAGACATTCCTAGACGATTGCATAATCCTTAAAGAAGCAAGGTAGCAAAAATACTTCGCTAAAGAAGAGACGTTCTGCTGTATGCCATCATCCCCTGGGTTGTAGCGACGATTACAGACCTCGTCATTGGCGGCTGGCTGGTTGATAGGCTCATTAAAAGCGGGCGTGATGCAACGAAAGTGCGCCAAACCTTACTGACCATCGGCATGCTGCTAGGAATTACAGTGTTGGGAGCGGCCTTTACCACCAATCCCAATGTGGCGATCTTCTGGATATCGGTGGCGCTGGGTGGATTGGCTTTTTCCGCGCCCATTGGCTGGAGCATCCCTTCGCTCATTGCTCCCAAGGGCAGCGTGGGAACCGTCGGCAGCATCATGAATTGCGTCAGCAATGTGGCGGGCATTGCCGCTCCAATCGTAGCAGGCTATGTTGCTGATGCCACCGGGTCATTTGCTCTCAATTTCGTCATTGCAGGCGTCATCCTGGTTCTTGGTATTCTTAGCTACCTGTTCCTGCTTGGCAGAATTGAGCAGATACCAACTCCCGATACTGTTGTTGAAACACCCCCTGTAGAAATGGAAACGCGCAGGGCATCGTAGGGACGCGATGATGAACATGAACAAATGGTCGGGGCTATTGTAGGGGCGCAATTTATTGCGCCCCTACAATAGCCCCGACCATTTTATGAAAATCCATTGTCGTATCCTCGTTCGCTAATTTTGCTCCAATAAAGTTTGAAAGGCCACGAGCACCCACTGGATATCCTCGCATGTGTTTGACTTTCAGCCACCTATGTACTACTACTATTCTATGAGAGGTCAGGGCAAACTGTTTATCATTATTTGAAGGAGAAAGGACCCTATGAGTAAGCGACTGGATGGTCAAACAGCAATCGTTACCGGCGCGGGGCGTGGTATTGGCCGCGCTATTGCCAAAGAACTGGCCGCAACGGGCGCCAATGTCGTCGTGAACTATGTGACAAGCGCCGATGCCGCCCACGAATTGGCCAGAGAGATCGAGGAGCTTGGGCCAAAAGTGCTGGTCGTACAGGCTGATGTCACCGAGTACGACCAGGTGGGTGAGATGATCAAGCTGACCATCGAAACCTTTGGCCAGATCGACATCCTTGTCAATAACGCTGGCATCACTCGCGACAAGACCCTCAAAAACATGACCAGGGAACACTGGGACGAAGTGATAGATGTCAATCTCGGCAGCCTATTTAACTGTACCAAGCAGGTTCTCCCTTTTATGCTGGAACGCAAGAGTGGTAAGATCGTCAATATCAGTTCGTTTGTAGCGCAGGGCGGCAACGTCGGGCAATCAAACTATGCCGCCACCAAAGCCGGTATCATTGGCTTTACCAAATCGCTCGCGCTGGAAGTGTCCCGTCACGGCATTACCGTGAACGCCGTCTGTCCGGGCTTCACCGAAACCGACATGCTCATGACAGTGCCGGAGCATATACGTCAGCGCATCCTCGATAAAATCCCGATGGGTCGCTTTGGCAAGCCCGAAGAAATCGCTTCGTGTGTCCGCTATATCGTCACGGAGGCAGACTATATGACGGCTCAAGCGATTAGCATTAATGGTGGAGTGTACATCTAGCACTTGCTTATATTATGAGGGGTCAGCGCCGTGTCACAACCGATCTACGTCATTGGACATAAAAACTCAGACCTGGACTCCATCGCCTCAGCTTATGCGTATGCTCGCCTGCTGCAACTGCAAGGGGAGGAAAACGCTATTGCCGCGCGTAATGGCGTGTTAAAGGCCGAGGTGCGCTTTGTGCTCGAACGGTACCAGGTTGAACCGCCAGAGGCATTGGATGATGTCTATCTTCAGGTACGTGATGTGATGCGGCGTGGTGTGACATGCGCGCACATCGACCAGCCGCTCCTGGAGGCTGGCCAACTGCTCCAGGAACACAATCGCCGTTCCATGCCCGTCGTGGATTCAGAGAACAAGGTGCGCGGCATTATTGCCGTTGAGGATTTCGCCAAACTCTTTTTTAATGAACTTGACTCCCGCACGGTCAATCGCCTGCCCCTGTATCGTGACAACCTGATACGTGTTCTCAAAGGCCGCGTGCTGGTGGAAGGACGGCGCGAGCTTGGTGATCGCGTACTCGTCGGGGCCATGCAAGCCGAGACCATGGCGGATTATATCGAGCCGGGCTGCCTGGTGATACTTGGTGATCGCGAGGATGCCCAGCTCAAGGCGATTGAATGCGGTGCCGGGGCGCTGGTCGTGACAGGCGATTTGTTGGTTTCCGCGCGCACCATAGCAGCGGCTAAGAAGCAGGGAGTCATGGTCATCAGTACTCCACATCATACTTTTACCACTACCCGCCTGATTAACTTGAGCATGCGTACCCAGGATATCATGTACCGCGAATTTGACAGTATCCATCCAGAAGATCAGATGAGCGACGTGCAGCGAACGCTGGCGCGCCGCCGCTCTCTACCTGTCGTGGATGCCGAGGGCAAGCTTGTAGGGTATCTTTCACGTACTGATCTCCTCAATGCGCGGCCAAAACGTATAGTGCTGGTGGATCATAATGAGCAATCACAGGCGGTCGATGGTATTGAGGAGGCCGAACTGCTAGGTATTATCGACCACCACCGCATTGCTGACGTGCATACCAACAAACCCATCATGTTCCGCGCCGATCCCGTTGGTTGTACCGGTACCATCATCGCTGGATTATATCATGAAGCAGATGTGCCCATCCCGCGAGAAGTAGCCGGACTGCTGCTGGGCGGGTTACTCTACGATACACTGATACTGCGTTCTCCAACCTGCACTGCGCGCGACGAGCGTGTAGCCACCGAACTGGCTGAAATCACGGGAGAGGATATCGAGCAGTACGGCCAGGAAATTTTTGCGGCTGCCGCTACCGATATGAATGAACGCAGCGCGGAAGCCTTGATCACCGCCGACTTTAAAGAGTTCACCGTTCAGGACGCGAAGTTCGCTATCGGCACCGTTGAGACGGCCAGTCCCATGACCATCGAGAAACGTATCCCCGAACTGCTCTCAACCATGCAGCAACTCGTTGACAAACGCGGCTACGACTTGCTGCTGTTTATGATCGTCGATATCATCAACATGCGCTGCCGTTTACTCATCTGGGGAGGCGAGCAGGCTGTTGCTGAAGTGCTGAAAGTCCGATTAGAGCCGGATGGACATTCGGTCGTCGTGGACGATCTTGTCTCTCGTAAGAAACAGGTGGTACCAATACTGCCGCGCATACAGGCCGCCCTCAAAAACTCAATCGCATCGTAACAAGCGGAGCATGGGTATCCTCACTTTTCTCAAAAATACCTTAAAATGGAGTAGCAAAAACAAAGGTGAGCAAGAAGGAGTAGTAATATGGCAGACACTACATCACCCGGCCAGAATCCCTTCGAAGCCTGGACGAAGCTGTTTGAGAATACCTTGAAAGGCTATGCAGCAACACATACAACCGATGGGCAGGCGCAGGAAAGTGGAAAAGACCCGTGGATCACTATAATCGATCAGCTCTGGCAGATCAACCCCTATAGCAAATTGTTGCCCCTCGATCCCGCCGAGACAGCCCGCGCCTTCCAGCAGATGTGGATCGATGCCATGCACAATCCCGCACGCGCCTGGGCGAACTATAGCGATTTCGTCCAGCAGTATACGCAGGTGATGGCCTCGACCACACTCAAACTCTGGGGCCAGGATGCCAGCACGGTCGTCGAGCCAGAGAAAGGCGATAAACGCTTCAGCTCGCCAGACTGGCAGCAAAATGCCATCTTCGACGTTATCAAGCAAAGCTATCTACTTGCTGCCACAGCCTTACTCAAAAGCGCCTCAGAAATAGAGAAACTCGATGAAAAGCAGCAGCGCAAGCTCACCTTCTACCTGCGCCAGTTCCTGGATGCCATCAGCCCCACCAATATGCCTTTCACCAACCCGCAGGTGATCCACGAGACTATTTCGAGCGGCGGGCAAAACCTGGTCAAGGGCATGGAGCATCTCATGCGCGATATCCGGGCCGGGCAGATCAAGATGACCGACACCGAAGCCTTCGAACCTGGTCGCAACCTGGCGCTCACTCCCGGCCAGGTGGTGCACCGGAACAAGCTGATCGAATTGATCCAGTATGCGCCATCGACCAGGAAGGTCTACTCGATCCCCCTGCTTTTCATTCCGCCCTGGATTAACAAGTACTACATCCTGGATATGCAGCCGCTGAACAGCCTCATCAAATTCCTGGTGGATAATGGCTTTACCGTCTTTGTCATCAGTTGGAAGAATCCCGATGCCTCTATGGAAGAGACTAGCTTCGAGGACTATCTCACGTTGGGGCCACTGAGCGCACTCGAAGTAATCAAGGAGATTACCGGCTCACCAAAGGTCAACCCTGTTGGCTACTGCATCGGCGGGACGCTGCTCTCTATGGCGCTGCCCTATCTCGTGGCCAAAGGGGATGAAACGGCCAATTCCGCCACCTTCTTTGTCGCGCTGCAAGACTTCAGCGAGGTGGGCGATACCTCCGTCTTCATCGACGAGCCGCAGGTGACGTACATCGAGGGGCAGATGATGGAGCGCGGCTACCTGGACAGCCGTTCGATGGCGAGCATGTTCAATATGCTGCGTGCCAACGACCTGATCTGGAGCAACGTGGTCAACAACTACTTACTGGGCAAGGAGCCCCCAGCCTTTGACCTGCTCTACTGGAACGCTGACGGCACACGCATGACCCGCGCCGCGCACTCATTCTACCTGCGCAACACCTACCTGGAGAACAACCTGATCAAACCCAACAAGATCGTACTGAAGGGTGTTCCCATTGACCTTGGCCAGATTCACCAGGACATCTACGCCGTTGGCACGCAGCAGGATCACATCGTGCCCTGGCAGTCGGCCTGGCGTATCTCGCAACTTGCCAGCGGCCCTGTGCGCTTCGCTCTCGGTGGCAGCGGCCACATCGCCGGTGTTATCAATCCTCCCACCAAAGGCAGAGGCTACTGGCTAAACGAGAAACCTGCCAAGACCGCCGCGCAGTGGTTCGAGGGCGCCGAACAGCACAAAGGCAGCTGGTGGACCGATTGGCTGGAATGGCTGCAAGCCCGTTCAGGCGAGCAAGTGCCTCCGCCCTCGTTGGGCAGTAAAAAGCATCCTCCCATCACTACCGCCCCGGGTACGTATGTGTTAGAGAAGTGAGAAAGGACGCATTAACTCTCCTCTCCTTCATCTCGTCCATTTCAAGGAACCGGTTCGTGAATAAAAATTGCAATTGCGAAAGTATTGCAATTAGGTACGATTCTAGATTATACTCTTATGAGTGGCATGCTGCGCTCCGCGAAGGTGGAAAGCGCTTGCAAGAAAGCAGCAGGTCGTTCCTGTAGAGATGGCATCCATCCTGTTTGGTCAGCCTGACAGGTTGCACGCGAGGAGGATTCATGAGTAGTAATTTCAGTATTTCTGCGTTGAAAACGGTCTTCAGTGACAGTTCTCACGATATTCGCCGCAAGGTGATCGGCATTTATGCCCTTCTGATTATCTTCAACATCGCTGCGTGGGCCGTCGCCTTCGTGGGCTTTTCTATCCAGTATCCAACGCTGCTTGGCGTTGCACTTTTAGCCTATACCTTTGGTCTGCGCCACTCGGTCGATGCCGATCATATCTCGGCCATTGATAACGTCACGCGCAAACTCATGCAGGAAAACAAACGCCCCGTAGCCGTAGGTTTCTTCTTTTCCCTCGGCCATTCCACCATTGTGATAGGCTTAACCGTCGCCATCGCTATCGCTGCAACTGTTGTTTCTGGTGCCATTCCCGCTCTGAAAAATGCAGGTGGCCTCATCGGCACCTCGGTTTCAGCCACCTTCCTGTACCTGATCGCGATCATTAACTTCCTGGTTCTGTGGGAAATCTTTCAGGCTTTTCGCCATGTCAGTCGTGGCGAGGAATACAATGATCAGACTCTGGACGAATTCTTGAACCAGCGCGGGCTAATGGGGCGTTTCTTTCGTCCCCTGCTCAGAATGGTTGATAAGAGTTGGAAGATGTATCCTGTAGGTGTGCTTTTTGGCCTGGGCTTTGACACTGCTACCGAAGTTGGCATACTCGGTATCGCGGCAGCACAGGCAGGGAAAGGTCTTCCCATCGCCTACATTCTCATCTTCCCGGCATTGTTCACCGCCGGTATGTGCCTGCTGGATACGACGGATGGCATATTGATGCTTGGCGCCTATGGCTGGGCCTTTGTCAAACCCATTCGTAAGCTCTATTATAACCTGAACATTACCTTGATTTCTGTGCTGGTGGCGTTTGTCGTGGGTACCATCGAAGTGTTCTCGATTATTGCGGTGGAATTTCATCTGAGCGGAGGAATCTGGGATTCCCTGGGGAACCTGGACTTTGGGGTACTGGGAAGCATCATCATCGGCATCTTCCTTGTCAGCTGGGTGGTCTCGACGATCATCTACAAGGTGAAGAAGTACGACGATATTGAGGTGACGATGGTAGCCTCTCAACCCCAGCGTGAGCTTACCCCGACTGGCAGGCGGTAATACTGCCAGGCGCTCATAATAACGAGAAGCCCACCCACAAGCGCTCGTCAACCGATTGATCGTTTGCGAGTGGGCTTCTCCATCTCTGCTGTCTACTGGGCATACTGGTAATCATATAGCCGGCTGTACACACCCTGTCGATTTTACAATTCCTCGTGCGTTCCCTGCTCCACGATGCGCCCTTTGTGCATCACGATAATGCGGTCCACATTGCGTATCGTCGAGAGTCGGTGCGCGATAATGATGGAGGTGCGGTTGAGCATCAACTTGTTCAACGCGTCCTGGATAAGCACCTCGGTTTCAGTGTCCACGCTAGAAGTGGCTTCGTCCAGGATCAGCAGGATTTCGGGGTTGAAGGCGATAGCGCGCGCGAAGGCGAGCAACTGCTTTTGCCCGACGGAGAGGCCCGCGCCTCTTTCGCGCACCTCCTCCTCGTACTGGTGCGGCAGCTGCTCGATGAAATGGGCAGCATTCACGTATTCCGCCGCCTGGCGCACGCGCTCATCGCTGATACTCTTATCGTGCAGGCGGATGTTGCTGGCGATCGTGCCGGAGAAGATGAACGGATCTTGCAGCACCGTCCCGACGTGTTTTCGCAGGTCTTTCTGCCGCACATTGCGCACATCGATGCCATCGATGCAGACCGCCCCTTTTTGTACATCATAGAAGCGCGAGATCAGGCTAATAAGCGAGGTCTTGCCGGCGCCCGTCGCACCCACAAAGGCAACGCGTTCTCCGGGGCGAATCTTGAATGAAATGCCTTTCAGCACCCAGTCACCAGGATTGTAGGCAAACCACACATCGCGAAATTCGATCTCGCCATGCACTTTGCCAAATGCCTGGGGTTCAGACGGGTCCTGCACAATAATTGGCTCATCGAGTACCTTGAAGATGCGCTCAGAACTAGCCATGGCGGATTGCAGGATATTGTACTTTTCCGCCAGGTCACGCACGGGCAGGAAGAAACGATCGACATATTGCAGGTATGCCACCAGCGCGCCCAGCGTCAATGCTCCAACCAGCACTCGTCCGCCGCCGTACCAGATAATCAGCGCTACAGCCAGCGCGCTCAGGAAATTCGTAATGGAGCTGAACGAGATGAAGTAGAACAGCGAGCGCACCGTCTGCGCGAGGTAATCGCGGTTGAGATCATCGAAGCGTTCGTAGTTGCGCTGCTCGCGGTTAAACAATTGCACAATGTACATGCCGCCGATGTTTTCCGCGATGTAGGCATTGATGCGGGCCAGGCGCACGCGAATCGCGCGGAAGTTATCACGCATCGCTACACGGAAATACGAGGCGATCCAGAAGAGCGGGGGCATGACGATGAATGTCACCAGCGCCAGTTGCCAGTTAATCACCAGCAGCAGCACCGTAATACCGAGAATGGTCAGCACATCGCCAAAAATGGAGATCGCGCCGGAGGTGAACATCTCATTTAACGAGTCCACGTCATTGGTCAGGCGCGTCATGAGTCGCCCGACGGGGTTATGATCAAAGAAGGAGAGCGAGAGGCGCTGCAGGTGTTCAAACATCTGCGAGCGCATATCGAACATGATGCGCTGCCCGATAATGCTGAGCATCAGGACATGGAGATAGCGCAGGGCCAGCCCTACCAGTAAGATGAGCAGGTAGACGGAAGCCACACCCAGCAGGCCAAGTCCTCGCGTGTTGGCGCTCAGGTTCTGCGTCTGTGGCACGATATAGCGGTCGATGCCGAAGCCGACCAGGGCCGGACCGGCCAGGTCAATCACCGAAACCAGCACCAGCAACACTAGCGCCAGTATCGTCAGGCGCATATATGGGCGCACGTAGGTCAGCAGGCGGCGCATGATGCGCGCATCGTAGGCTTTGCCGAGGATTTCATCTTCCTGGAAAAAGGTCGCCATCGTCGTTTTCCTCTAGCTCTTCACCGATCAGTTGGCGTCGGTACATTTCAGCATACAAACCGCGCTGCTCTAACAGCGTTTCGTGTGTCCCCTCTTCCACGATGCGCCCCTCATCAAGCACCACGATATGATCGAGATTTTTCACGGTTGAGCAGCGATGCGAAATGATGATCGTAGTGCGTCCCTGCATCACATCGCGCAGGCGCTGTAGAATCTCCGCCTCGGTATGCGTATCAACGCTTGCCATCGCATCGTCAAGAATGAGGATGGCCGGTTCCTTGGCCAGCGCGCGTGCCAGGGCTGCGCGCTGCTTCTGTCCCCCGGAGAGCGTTACTCCTCGCTCGCCCACCATAGTGGAAATGCCCTGGGGAAAATCTTGCACATCTTTGGCAAGCTGCGCAATCTGCATCATTTCCCGCGCGCGCTCCGCGCTCAGTGACGGCACGCCAAAACCGATATTTTCTTCCAGGGGCACCGAGAATAAGAACGTTTCTTGTGGCACAAATCCCACCTGGCGGCGCAGCGAGGTCAAGGGTATCTCGCGCACATCGACTCCATCGATGAAGACGTGCCCCCTGCTGACATCGAACAGGCGCGGCAGCAGGCTGACCAGCGTAGATTTCCCACTGCCCGTTGGTCCCACAATGGCCAGCGAGGAACCCGCTTTCACACGAATATTGATATCATGCAGCACTTCGTGATCTTCATACGAGAACGTCACGTGCTGGAACTCTACCTCACCCTTGATATCGATTGGCGCCTGGAAGTCTTTAACGCTATCGGCAATCGCCGGCTCATGCTTCATGACTTCGTTGATGCGAGTCATTGAGGCCGCGCCCTGCTGGAAAAGATTGACTACCCAGCCAAAGGCGATCATCGGCCACGTGAGCTGTGCCAGGTAGCCCATGAATTGCACGAGCTGGCCAAGCGTAATACGTCCATCAATGACATCGAGACCACCGCGCCAAAGCAGGACCACTGCAGCAAATCCCGCCAGGAAGTACATAGCAGGCCACAGCAGCGCATAGAAGCGGGCGTAGCTGATGCTGAGGCGCACATATTTCTGGTTGGCGGCGCGAAATGCCTGTAGCTCGTCATCTTCTTGCGTATAGGCTTTCACGATACGAATGCCCGACAGGTTCTCCTGCGCCTGCGCCGAGACCTCTCCAAACTGATCCTGTACCGACTTGTAGCGGTGTTCAATCTGACGACCAACCACGATAAACACAATCGTAATCAGTGGTAGTATCGATGCCGCGTACAGGGTCAGTTGGAGATCGATGGTCAGCATGAAGGCCACCGTGACCGAAAAGGCCACAACCGTATTCATCAGGTTGCTGATACCGGGGCCGAGCAGGCTGCGTACGGCGGTCAAGTCGTTGGTGGCGCGCGCCACCAGGTCGCCGACCTTATTATGCTGGAAATAGTCCAGTTCAAGCTTCTCGAAGTGCTTAAACAGGTTGCCGCGCAGTTCGTACTCGATGCGCCGCGAAATGTCAGCCTGAATATAGCGTCCGAAGAACGAAAGCACAGCCTGAACCAACCCTAATGCGACGATCAACAGGCCATAGCGCAGTAGTATTCCTGCACCAGCGCCAATTTGGAGACTGTCAACCGCCAGGCGTATAAGGTAGGGTTGGGTCAGTGCGACGATATTTGCCAATATCAGAAACAAAAAGCCGCCAATGATGGCGACTCTATACCTGAAGAGGTACGAGCGTAACTCAATTAATGCGGACATATACTTATTGTACTATGCGAATAGATGAGAGTTCAAGAGGAGTAGCTAAAAGAAAGTCAGAGATGCAGGGGGTGTCCCGCGTTGATTACTTCCTGGAGGATAGGTAGAGAAAGTCGAACATCCTCACGCAAGATGGCGCGAAAATGTTTCTTGCAGCCCTACGGATGCACGACGCGGTTATACGAGCACCGCGTCCCGATCACCCACCAGTTTTTGAATCTCGCGCAGACGGCGCTCCGCCAGTTCAACATTTTCAAGCGCCTGGGCCAGTATGCGCTCCTCGATAGAGGCATAGGTTTCGGCAATTTCAGGATCAATCGAGCCGCCGATAAGCTCTAATGCGCGATGCAGTTTCGTATCAAGTGTTCCGGATG
>VBHV01000745.1 GCA_005881995.1 Chloroflexota bacterium
GCAAGACCCCATTGCCTATCAACCAGCATAACACTCAAGAGAAAGGGAAGTGAACTTGAAAGTATCCACCTGGTTCGTCGTCATCGCCTCGGTATTCGTCACCTGCCTGATCACCGCGAACATCGTCGCCGTAAAACTGATCCTGTTTCTCGGCTTCTTAGTCCCAGCCGGTATTATCGTTTTCCCCCTCAGCTATCTCTTTGGCGATATCCTCACTGAAGTGTACGGCTATGCTGCCGCCCGGCGCGTTATCTGGCTGGGCTTCGCTTGCAACCTGCTGGCCGTTATCGCCATCTACATTGGTGGCATAGCTCCCGCCGCCCCGTTCTGGCAGCAAAATCAGGCCGCCTACAACACCATCCTGGGCTTCGCACCACGCCTGCTGCTGGCCTCATTCATCGCCTACCTGGTGGGAGAGTTCACCAACTCCTTCGTACTCGCGAAACTGAAAATAGCCACCAGAGGGCGCTGGCTCTGGACGCGCACCATCGGCTCAACCCTCGTCGGCGAGGGCCTCGACACGCTCATCTTCATCAGCATCGCCTTCTGGGGCATCATTCCCGCCTCAATGATGCTCACTGCCATTCTCACCCAGTGGATTTTCAAAGTGGTCTACGAAATAGTTGCCACACCCTTTACCTATCTCATCGTCGGCTTCCTCAAACGCAAAGAAAAGCTGGACACCTACGACTATTCCACCAATTTCAGCCCCATTCTATTCCGCAAATCCCTGGCGAAAAATTGACGTTGGGGATGCAGGGGGCGTAGCCCCCTGCCGGGGTTTATCGGGGTACCCGGTGTCCCCAATAAAATCCTCAACCTGCAGGTGCGCATCGTAACGATACGAGCCATCTAACTCCTGTTTCGTGTACTCCATCGGCAGAGCATGCTGCACAACCACCTGGTCTTCTTTCGCCTCACCGTAAACAAGCTCAACGGTCACGTCTTCAGGGCGCAGGTTGTCCGCGCGTACCCACGCTCGCATATCAATTCCTTCGCCCAGGCTCAATTGACCATCGCGCCTACCCTCCGCGTAAAGTGCCAGTCCGCTCCACGCTTGCCGCACCCTGTCCTTCCAGGTAGCAAGAATACGTGCCTTTTCGTAGCGGTTCTGCTCGATGCGTATGCCCTGTTGGATCGCCGGGACATAGAAGCGCGTCGTATATTCTTTGACCATGCGGCGCATGCTGAACATAGGCGCGCAGGTGCGTATCGCCTCTTTCATCACAGCGATCCAGCGGTGCGGAATACCGTCACTTCCCCGTTCGTAGTACGTCGGAATGATATCGCCCTCGAGCAGTGAATAGAGCGAGAGGCTATCCGCTTCATCCT
>VBHV01000346.1 GCA_005881995.1 Chloroflexota bacterium
GCATCGCCATTACCGCAGGCTTTGCTACCCACAGTATCTCCCTCGAAGGTTTTGGTATCGACAGCGTCATCGAGCTGCTTGCGGGCGGCGTCTTACTCTGGCGTTTGCTTGTCGAACAGCGCAGTGGCTCCATCGAGGTCGTCGAACAGGCAGAACGCCGCGCGGCATGGATTACCGCGATCAGCCTCCTGGGACTTGCTCTCTATATCATCGCCGATAGTGCGTTCGCGCTCGTCGCACAGAGCCGCCCCCAGGCTTCCTGGTGGGGAGTTGGACTGGCCATAGCGGCAGCGATCATTATGCCATTGCTCTGGCAAGGCAAACTGCGTGTAGCCAGGCGTATCGGAAGCGCTGCTCTCAAAGCGGATGCCGCTTGCAGTGTCACCTGCGCCTATATGTCTGTCACGCTCCTGGTTGGTCTTCTGCTCAACAAATTTTTGGGCCTGTGGTGGGCCGACCCACTGGCCGCGCTTGCCCTGGTCTACTTCATCGTGCATGAGGGACGCGAGGCGCTGCAGGAGGCGCGTACAGGGGAGACGTGTAGCTGCGACGAAGAGGAAAATTCCTGATCTATTCTCCCTGAATGAGATGACCAAGCAGCAGAGGCAGAAAGAAAGAACCATGAACGAGTTTCCTGCGTGGCTGGCAGCCACACTTGCGTCCGACGCAACTGAAGGACGGGGCGTCCTTCCAAACACTATTCTTCCCCTGCGACCCGCTTCACGCGCTGTCGGCCCGGCCCGCGTGGTGCTGATGAGCCAGGACGACAACCTGGCGGTGCGAAAAGTTATGGAAGCGCCGCCAGCGCCAGGTGCTGTGCTGGTGATCGCGGGAGGCAGCACATCGCGTACCGCGACCATTGGTGGCTTGATGGCGCTCGAAATGCAGAACGCGGGAATCGCCGGGCTGGTTACAGATGGCCTGGTGCGCGACTCGCGGGAAATCCGTGAGTCAGGGTTTGCAGTATGGTGCCGGGGAGTTACCCCGACGGCTTCTGATAAAAATGGACCGGCGCTCGTAGGTGGCTCGGTCTCTATTGGAGGCACGATCATCCGAGATGGCGACCTGGTCATTGCCGATGATGATGGAGTAGTGATCTGGCCGCAAGAGCGCATCGATGAATTGTTCACCAGGGCTGAAGCCAAGCTTCAACAGGACAACGCGCGGCTGGCGCGACTGCAAGAGAAAAATGCGTAGTTCGGTATCTGCATATGTACCTCCCAGAGGGTTGTCCATATGCGAATGAAGCTGAAAATGCTCCTTACTATGGCTCTTTAAATCGATTCGGTCAGTTTGCCAAGTTTGTCGGTTAGTCGGATATTCTCCGAAGAGTCCACCGGGCAGGCGATGATCGAGAGCACGTCTTCTGCCAGCGCTCGTTGCAAGGTCGGCAACAGCTCCTCTGCTCGCTGGATGCGATACCCCTTCGCTCCAAAGCTCTCTGCAAAGCGCACGAAGTCGGGATTGGTGAAGGTCACGTGGGAGTGACGCCCCAGTTCCATATCCATTTTCCATTCGATCAGACCGTAGCTGTCATCCACCCAGATGAGCACGACAAAGGGAGTGTGCTCCCGCATCGCCGTTTCCAACTCCTGGGCATTCATCAGAAAACTCCCGTCACCCATTGCTGCCAGAACCTTGCGGTCTGGATAGGCCAGTTTGGCCGCAATCGCTCCTGGCAGCGTGAACGCCATGGTCGATAGCCCGTTGGAGACCAGGCAGGTATTGGGCTGATATGCCGGGTAGAGCCGTGCCATCCACATTTTGACCGCGCCCGTATCAGCGAGCACGATATCGAAGTCGCCCATAGCGGCGCGGATATCGGCGACCAGGCGTTGTGGTTTCAGCGGAAACGACGCATCACGTGCTCCTTTCTCCCGTTCTTCCTGCAGCACCGCACGGATTTTCTGTCCGATCGCCGTTAGACCGGATTTTGGAGCGAGCTGTTGTGCCAGTGCGTCCAGCGTGAGCGCGATATTGCCCTCGATGCCGACAGCAAGCGTGTAGTGGTCATCGACTTCTGCCGGAAATGTATGAATGTGGATGATCTGTTTATCAGCCGAGGGGTTGATCTGGGCGGGAGAGAACTCCTGTAGCTCGTAGCCGACACAGAGTAACACGTCGGCCTGGTCAAAGCCAAAGTTCACGTAGTCGCGACGCATGAAGCCGACCGTACCCAGGGCGTTGGGATGATTGTCGGGGAAGACCCCTTTGCCCATAAAGGTGGTGGCGACCGGAATAGAGAGCTGTTCGGAAAAGCGCAGTAGAGCTTGTTGGGCATGAGCGCGGGCAGCTCCGTGCCCGGCAAGCAGCAGGGGGGCTTTGGCCTGCTGGAGCAATGTCACTGCACGGGCGAGTTGTGAGGGAGATGGGGCAGCATCGCGCACAAGGTTGACCGGAAGCGGGTGTGCATTCGCGGGTGCGGGCATGGTCTCAATATCCTGAGGGATCGCCAGGTAGACAGCGCCGGGGCGGAGGGCTTGTGCCTGTTTGAACGCTTTGCGCACCATTTCCGGTATCGCCTCCGGGGTAAGGACCGTCTCAGCCCACCTGGTCACCGGCTTGAACATATTGACCAGGTCAACAATCTGGTGCGATTCTTTGTAAATACGATTGAGGCCCACCTGAGCGCTGATGGCTACCAGGGGTGCGCTATTGGTGGTAGCATCCGCCGTTCCCAGCAGCAAGTTGATCGCGCCGGGTCCCAGGGTGGCACTACAGACCCCTGCCTTTCCTGTGAGACGTCCGTAGATATCGGCCATGAATGAGGCTCCCTGCTCATGACGTGCCAGGATATAGCGGATGGGTGAATCGCGCAGTGCATCCATGAAATGAATGTTTTCTTCACCGGGAATGCCAAAAATATACTCGACGCCTTCATTTTCAAGGCATGTGACGAGGAGTTTGGCTGCTGTTGAGTCCAAATGTGCTGTCATCGCTTTTCTCTCTTTAGATGCTGCCGCTAGACGCCGAAGGAGGGCGTCTATGTGTTCCCTCACTTTCCGGCGCAACAAAGCGATACCCAACGCCAGGCTCGGTGAGTAAATAGCGTGGATGCCCGGGGTCGGCCTCCAGCTTCTGGCGCAAACGGTTGATATAGACGCGCAGATACTCGGCCTCTCCGCCGTATTCGGGTCCCCAAATACTTTGCAGCAGCATGCGATGAGTGAGTACCTTGCCAGCGTGAGAGATAAGTTGCTTCAGAAGCGCGAACTCTGTTGGTGACAGCCGCACCTCTATCCCTCGATATCGCACAACGTGCCCTGAAAGATCGATCTCCAGGTCGCCAAATTGTTTGAGGCCGCTTGTGGGGGGTATCGTCTCCCAGTGGGTACGTCGCAACACCGCGCGCACGCGGGCCAACAGTTCTTCCACCCCAAACGGCTTGGTCAGGTAGTCGTCGGCGCCGAGATCGAGCGCTGCGACCTTGTCGCTTTCAGCATCCAGCGCGGTCAACACGATAATGGGTACCGCCGAGTGCTCGCGCACGCGGCGGCAGACTTCCAGGCCGTCCATGCGCGGCATCATGATGTCCAGAATCAGCAGGTGGGGATCTTCGCGCTCCCATAGGGCTACGGCTTCCAACCCGTTGCTCGCTTCCAGTACCTCGAAGCCGCGTGCACGCAGGTTCCGGCTCACGAAGTCGCGCAGCGCCACTTCATCTTCAGCGAGCAGGATGCGCTTCGCTCTCGTCGTCATATGTGCCTTCCTTCCTCCGTCAAGGGCTTCGTTATCGCCATTTCAAGAGGCCGCGTGACAACCGTAGACGAGACACTTTCTCTCTGGTCGGATGAGTGTGGAGCGCCGGACGAGCTAGCGTCGTTTCCGACCTGAATTGGAGCGGTGAGCGGCAGGGAGAAGGAGATAGTGGTACCCCGCGCACTGCTTTCGGCCCAGATGGCGCTTCCGTGGGCTTCGATGAAAGCCTTGCAGATGGCCAGCCCGAGACCGGTGCCGCCAGAATGCTGCTGCCGACCATGTCGCGCCCGATAGAAACGCTCGAACACGTGTGGCAGCTCGTCGGGAGCGATGCCAGGCCCATTATCCGAAACCGATACGACAATTACATCATCTCGCTTGTCGGCGGTGATACGGACTTCGCCCTCACCATAGATCAGCGCGTTCGTGATCAGATTTTGGAGTACAACTTCTATGCGCGCACTGTCCACGTTTACCAGGGGCAGATCGCTGGGGATTTGCACAGATATCATGGCATCTGTGCGACTAAGTCGCTCGATG
>VBHV01000347.1 GCA_005881995.1 Chloroflexota bacterium
GAGGTCAATGGCTTTCTCGTTCTAGGACTGGTGGAGCTCCATGCCACCGAGGCAGCCTCGTTGATCGAGCGGGCATTTGCTGCCAGGCGCGTCGATCCCATGGTCATGGGAGACTGGGTGGATGCGCAGGTTGAGCTGGGCTTGCTCTCAGCCGAAGAGGCCGGACAGCGACGCCCCAAGGAACTGCCAGAGACACCTTTTCCCACCGCGGCACACGAGACGGTTTCTCCGCCAGTTTCTTCCAAAGAAATCCGCCAACGTGTGGCTGTGCATAAGAAATTTAAAGGCAAGATGGCCAAACAGTCCCGGAAGAAGAATCGCAAACGGTAGCCTGAGCAGGCCGCCGGTCTAATTACCCAGGGACTGCACGAACTCCTTCAGTCTCTCCTGCGCACGTTCAAGCGCTGGTATCTCTAACAATATTCTATTTACCACGTCATCTTGCGACAACTTCTGCGCCTGTGCTAGCAAGTCCCAGAGCGCCTTTTCCTTCTCATCGTCCGTCTGTGCATCTTCTGGCACGTACAGCATGCTGGTCGCCAGGCGCAGGCGCAGGGCTTCTGGCTGCTCGCCAAAGGCCGTGCCTGGCAGCGTGGCGATATCCCACGTATCTAACAGGTGTTGGGCCAGCTGCTCGCTGGTGGCGATGCCGCGTTCAAGCAGCGCGGAGCGCCAGGGGGTGAAATCGGGATAGAGATAGAATGCGCCCGCGGGACGTGGACAGAGGACACCCATCGAGGTTAGTGCTTCATATAGTCGAAAAGCTACATGGCCGTGAATGCGCGCCGATGCCTGTACGTATGCGGTGAGTTCGGCGTTGGGGTGGTAGGCAGTGACGGCGGCTTCCTGCATGGGTGTCGCGGCGCTTGACCAGATTTCGCTGGCAAGTGCGCCCAGGGCCTTCATAAGTGCTTTGCCCATTGCATTGATGGGGATAGCCGCGTAGCCCAGCCGCCAACCTCCGGCGGAGTATGCTTTCGAGAGACCGCCGGTGACGATGCAGCCTTCCGGGTAAAATTGCGCGGGAGAGACGTGTTCGCGCCAGCCGTGCGCCAGTTCCGCGTAAATCTCGTCGCAGATCAGGGTAATGCCTTCTTCGCGCGACCATAGGGCAATGGCCTCCGTGTCTTCGCGGGTAAACATACCTCCTGTGGGATTGCTCGGCGTATTGACGATCAAGATGCGCGGGTTGGCTCCCTGCTGGCGCGCGTAAGAAAGCGTATTCGCGAGTGTTTGCGGGGTGAGACGATGATGATCCTCAGGCTCTGTCTCCACTGTGATCACGCGGCGGCCTGCCAGTTTTGCGTGTGGCGCGTAGCTTACCCAGGATGGAGCGGGCAGGAGCAGGTCTCCTTCGAGCACTTGCAGCAGAGCGTAGAGCAATGGTTTGCTGCCAGGCGCTATGGCGATGGAGTCAGGTGAGAAGGTGAGATTGCGTGTGCGTGCCAGGTAATCGGCGATGGCCGCGCGTAAGGGAGCAATGCCCAGTACGGGCGCGTAGCCTGTATGCCTGGCGGCGCGAGCTAAGGCCTCGGCAAGCATGGGATGCAAGGGAAATGATGCTTCGCCAAAACCTAGATGTATGGTTTTACGTCCGGCGGCGCGCCGGGCTGCTATCGCCTCGTTTATCGCGAGCGTGGGTGAGCTTGCCAGGTTTTGTAGAGAGGGTGCCAGGGCTAACGGGGTTCCGGTGTGCGTTTGCGCCATGAGCGCGTGTTGCTGTTGTGGATTATGCATGGTTGTTCCCCTGAGTAATCTTTTCATAACAGTCTATCACAAAGCCTGTGAAAATTTGGCTCTTGTAATAGCGAGAAGAGTTTGATACATTACAGTTGAAGCACGCCTCAAGTGCCTGTAGTGTGCAATACACCGGGTTGATATTGATGAAGAAGGAGCAAGGATGTTATGACTGTTGAAACACACAAAGAGACGATGGGCTTCCAGGCCGAAGTCAAACAACTACTCGATCTCATGATTCACTCCTTATATAGCAATAAGGAGATTTTTCTGCGCGAACTCATATCAAACGCGTCGGACGCCATTGACCGCCTGCGTTTTGCCGCGCTTTCCGACGCGGCGCTGTTCGAAAATGATACCGAGCTGGTCATCCACGTGGCCTATGATAAGGATGCCCGCACGATTACCGTCACCGACAATGGTATCGGTATGACACGCAGCGAAGTGGTCGAGAATATTGGCACCATCGCCAAGTCGGGAACGCGCGAGTTTTTCCAGTCGCTGACCGGCGACCAGCAAAAGGATGCGCACCTCATTGGTCAATTCGGGGTGGGTTTCTACTCATCGTTTGTGGTGTCCGACAGGATCACATTGACCACGCGCCACGCCGGAGTTGAGGCCGATCAGGGAGTGCGCTGGGAGTCTGATGGGCAGGGTGAATATACCCTCGAAAACATTGACCACCCTGCTCGCGGGACCGAAGTCGTCTTACACCTGCGCGAGGGCGAAGATGAACTGCTCGATGGCCACCGCCTGCGCTCGATCATCAAGAAGTATTCCGACCACATCACCATCCCCATTATGATGAAGGTGGAGGAAAAGGACAAGGACGAGGAAGAGCGCGTCAATAGCGCCGCCGCCTTGTGGACGCGCCCGAAAAGTGAGATCAGCCAGGAAGAGTACAACGAATTTTATAAGCATGTCGCGCACGATTTCGATGATCCCTTAGCCTACGTCCACAGCCGCATGGAGGGGACACAGGAGTATATCCTGCTGCTCTTCATTCCCGCGCGCGCCCCATTTGACCTGTGGAATCGCGACCGCCGTCACGGGGTCAAGCTTTATGTGCGGCGCGTCTTCATCATGGATGACGCAGAACAGCTCATGCCGGGCTACCTGCGTTTCGTGCGCGGTATCGTTGACTCGAACGACCTGCCCTTGATCGTCTCACGCGAGATTTTGCAGCAGAACAGGATGATCGATACTATCCGCTCCAACGCTGTCAAGAAGGTGCTGGGTATGCTCACCGACATGGCGTCGAAAGAGCAGGAGAAATACGCGACCTTCTGGAGCGAGTTTGGGCGTGTCTTCAAAGAGGGTATCCCTGAGGATCAGAGCAATCGCGATGCGCTGGCGAAACTGCTGCGCTTTGCCTCGACTGCCGATGCCGGCGAGACACAGGATGTCTCGTTAGAGACGTATGTTGAGCGCATGAAAGAAGGCCAGGACAAGATTTACTACATGATCGCGGACAGCTACGCCGCC
>VBHV01000348.1 GCA_005881995.1 Chloroflexota bacterium
GGATATGCAAGAGTTGCGCCGCATAGACAGTTGGAAACCCCGCGGTGCTGGCAAAAAACGCCTGCATCAGATCATATTCGCGCTCTCTCGCCAGTTCCAACAAGGCATAATGCATCTCAATCCACTGCTGCTCGTGCCGTGTATTACCAGTCCAGGATGTCAGTCGAAATATGGAAACGCGCTCAAAAGGCGCATCGAGTTGCATAACGCCATTGTTGCCGTGCGGATTAAAGGTAGTCTGCCCCGTGCTATCGAGCATGAGGATATCAACCTGTATAGCATAATTGGCTGCCAGGCCACGCGCTATGCGCATAATCGAGTTTTCGACGCCTCCTGCATCGTAAATGTTATCGGTGGTGGTAAAGGCGATGTGTATAGAATGCATGGGGTTTTCGAGCATAATCACGTTATTCCTCGCTGGTGAGCAATCCCTTAATTAGCAAGTGAGCCTCTTGCCGAAGAGCTTGATACGCGGGTGATTGTATCTTCTCACCAGTGATCTCCAGCACCTTTTCAACAGCTTCGACATGAGCAACCTTCAATGCATCTTCCTGGGGTACCTGCTTATCAGGGATAACTCCAGTTCCCTCCCAATTCGTCTTCGTAATGGCATTGGTCACGTAACCCATCGGTATGTAGGTCTCAAAATGTGGTGTAATCTGGTAGCGTTCAATGGGATTAGCAGCACCCACCGTTCTCTCGCCAACAATGACTGCGCGTTTCAGATGCTGAAGCGTATATGCGAACTCTTCAGCAGCCGAAGCGGTGTTTGCCCCGGTCAAAATGTACACGGGCTTGTTGACATAGCGATTCCCTGGAACATAGGGAAAGGTCCAACATTGTTGTGTACTCTGCTGGAGATGTAGGTAGAAGCTATTGAGGAGAATCGGCTCTGCATCCAGGAGGTAACTTGTAAGTAAGTGGGCCATGTAGTTTTCGCCGCCACTATTCTCACGCAAATCTATGATGAGAGCACTGGTCTGCGATAGAAAATTCATGGCCGCTATGGCCACATCCCCAGCAAATTCGGGATGATAAAAATAGCGCAAGTCAAGATAACCAACATTACCGAGAAGCCTCTCAATTTTCTGAAATCCAAAGTTCTGGAGTAAGGCCCTCTGCCGTTCATTTGCTTGCCATTGGGGATCATTGTAGAGATTCGTGTCCTCGTACACGGGTTGTGCTTCAGGATGATAGAAAATACAAAGGTGTCTATCCTGGCTAATCTCATACATTTGCTCTGTCACAACCTCGCAGAAGACCACTGCTTCAGTGATTTCATCATATTCCCCCTCACTTAATCTTCGCTGTAAATCGATCTCGATTGTTTGAGCAATTTTCGGGAATACATAATGTTCCCGAAGCTTTTCCAGGAGACGAGTCATAACCATCGAACGTATCTCGCTAGTGAGAGAAAAGCTGGTTTCGCCCATCGTATACCTCCTCGTAGTCATCTTCATCTTTCTCATTGAGAAATGGATCTCTGAAACTGAGGAAGCTGACAAAACTCTTGTCAATTCCCTGATTGTCCCGTCTAAAGCATAGCATAACTTCAAGGCCATGTCAATCATTACTAAATTTCTATTCCATATAGTATATTTATAATCGCTGCATATTTATTTAATTTTTTCGGAAACCATTTGGAATATGCTAAACAGGAAATGAATGGTCGTTATTCCAACAGGACAATTCGGAAAAGAACATTGAGTTGGAAGGATAAGCTAAAAGTGGAGAGGGTCCATTTACTCTGAAATCATGGCTTTAATCAATCGTGCATTCTCCTGCGCGCCATCAGCTGCGATCCGCACCTGCCCATGCATTGGATACGGCTCGCGCAGGCATGCTACTAACAACGCAGTGATAGCTTCATGTAGAACTGTTTCAAGGCTCACCTGTCGCAACATATGCAGGCCTGCCAGTCTATCTGCGTGTAAAACCTGCTCGCGTTCCTTGAGCTGGCGAGGAATCACCAGCGCATTCGCATTGGTCGCCAGCACTTCGGACAGAGAATTATAGCCAGCGGAGCCGATGAACAGGTCGCTGGCTTTCATCCAGGCAGGTAGTGGATCGAGCATGCGCGTCCACGTCCAATTGGGATATTGAGCTACGAGCTTTTGCAGCCGCGCAAAGGCCTCGGCCTCGAGATATGGCCCGGCGGCAAAATAGGCCAGGTCAAATTCGTCCTGTATACGATCCAGGTTATGCAAGAGCGCGTGCCAGAGTGGTTCTGTGCCCTGGCCGCCGCCAAAACTGATGACGATGACACGCGCATCCCTATTCAGTTGCAATTGCGCGCGGGCTTGCTCTCTGGTGGCTACGGTTGGACGTGTCACATACCCTGTATAGCGCAATAAATCGACGAGCGGGGGCGGGACGGAATAGTACTCTTCCAGGCGAAAAACGCGCTCATCGACATAGACATGGATGGCCGAAAAATAGTCGCGGATAAACGCTGTTACGCGAGGATGAAAGAACTCGTAGTTCGTCTCTTCCGGCGTACCCAGGATACCACGCAAGCCCAACACTTTTTTGGTACCGGGCGAATGCATGACTGCCGGTATCAGCTCGCCTTTTTTCCCCTGTGGATGGTGGTCAACAATAAAAGCGTGTGGGCGAAAGTCTCGCATAAAGGTAGCGACGAGGTTCATACGCAAGCGTGAAAAATCATCACTCTCAATGGGAAAGATGGGCGCAGACGTGGCCCCTTGTTCGTGGTCAAAGGCCAGGTAGGAGGGTATCTTCACCACGTCCATCGCGGGCGGGAGCAGTTCAAAGCCCTTTGATGCTCCCGTGATGCCAACGACGGCGCTGCCCGGCATGCGCTCCAGCAGCCCCTGGCCAAGCGTCGCGCTGCGCACAGTATGACCGAGGCTGCGCCCATTGTGCCAGTAGAGCGCGATGCGTCTTGTCACTTCCATAACGTAACGATACTATCCAGGTCCAATTCAATAAAACTGGCCGGATAGAACAACCCCCAATTGGTCAGCACCTCTGGATGCACCTCTCCGAATTGACCAACAGGCACATCGTCTACCAGCACACTCATCTGTCTCCCTGGTATGAGCGCCGGACTGGTGCTGCGCTTGAGCGTATAGGGAAGATGCAGGTGATGGCAGAGCGCATCCAGAAGGGTATGGGCATTATTGAATGGATGTTCGGTTCCAACAAGCGCTATACCCATTTTCCAGCGCGAGTGCGCCACATTTTCATCATCCACCTGTACGGTTTCGGTAAAGAGATAAAACGCTGTCGGCGGCAGTGGCGCGCTGGGATGCACAGCATTGCGCAGCAGAGGTGGCAGGCTGCTATCGACTACATATTCACGGTTCTTGTTCACAGCATTGGCCAGGCGCACCAGCTGTCCAGGCGCCTCATGACGCATGTTGCTCATTATGTTATCGTAGGAATCGAGCAGAAGCCCAATGGTTTGACGCGCACCATAGGCCCGCATATATTCTCCCAGGCGTTCTTCCAGGGCATTGCGCTTTGTAGGTGAACCAATACCGACTCGCAGCGACATGAGCCTGGGTTGCACCTGCTCGTAACGAGTAACAACCAGGTAATCCTCCAGGATATCGATGGGATGAATGATATCGAAGCGGAAAATAGGCGGTGTGACATACCATGTCTGCGCAGCTGTATCATAATACACGTCAAAATGCTGGCTTTGCAGCGCCTGTCGAAATCGCTCTGGTGAGGGAGCAAAACCAAAAGTATCGGTCATATACTGATTGGTAAATGAGAAGGCATCCCATTTTGCAAATAGCTCTTTTTCGGCAACGGAGGCGGCATAGCCGGTAAGTGTATAGCCTCTATCCAGGTAGTTGCAGGCAACTATCCAGGTAGTTGCAGGCAAAGGTAAAAAATAGCCACGTTGCTATACGCGCATCTAGAGCGGTAATGATGACGGTGTTCATACCTTTCGATAAGGCTAATACAGGCAATGCCTCGTTGTCCTCGTCGCTCCCGGCGCTGAAAGCAATTTCGCACTGCATTCCTGGCATAATCGACACATCGAGCTGCTGGCTGCTGCCAAAACCAAGCTGATCTCGCACTTTCTTGAAGAAATAGCCATCATCAACGATATCCTGGTGACTATTTACCTCGACATACAACACCCAGGCTGTTTTCTTGCCCAGCGCGTTTTCAAAATGCACCGTCGTTTTGGGCAGCTTTTCGACCTGGTCAAGCCCATAATGTCGTCCTGGAATGGGTTCCAGGTGGCGCGCCAGCCCTTCGACGCACCAGAGTTCAGGGCGTAGGGTATCCATGAAATTAAGAGTGAGCGTATCTTCATTCTGGAAATCGATCAACGCCTTGATCGTAAGCAGGTTTCGTTCAAAATCCGGCGATGCGATGGCCTTTGCCATCCTCTGGGAGAGCAATCTACGTTCAAAATCTACGTTCGGCATGTACAGGAATCTCCGTTTCATCAAAGGCATCGAAGCCGATAGAATTGGGGTCGGCGGCCCTGGGATTGTCGCATAAGAAGCGCGCCAGGCGACTGACATTGAAGCCGATCAGGCCCACCGGAACCGGAACATTGAGGATGGCGGCTGACTCTGGTCGCAGGAGGCCGCAGGAACCAATCTCATCGCTGCTGCCGTCGGCATAGACCACCCAGATATCCACCGAAACTTCGGCAAAGGGGAAATAGTTGGCCTGTACGCGCACATCCACCGCTTGCGGAAACATGGCCAGGCAGACATGTTTGATGCTTCCCAGGAGTGTCGAGACGTTCAACCCTACATCGGCCACCAGTACATCCATCTGTAAGAACTCTGGCTTTTCTGGGCGTGCGCGGCAGCAGCGTGTGGCTGCGCACAACCACCTGGTCATTATTGAAACCATCCAGGTTGCCCCAGCCACGCGAGCCTGATATACCGGTGCCCTGGTACTCCCTGGAGAACCGTTCCTGGCACGCTCGTGTAGCGGCGGCCAATTCAGGGCTTTCCTCCGGCAGCGTCACGCCATCAATCGCCAGCAGGTGTTTAGGGCTGCGCACAGGATGGCATTTCTGCATAAACAGGACGTTCAAGTTCCAGAACTGCGTTTCTAGAATCGGGCTGGACACTTCGCGAAAACCTGCTCCCACCAGCGCGCATCGCAAATACGTGAGGAAACGCGGCAGAGGATGCTGCAATTCAAGGCGCTTCTCAGGGGGAGCAACCACGCTCAACGGGCGAAATTGCCGGTTGCGCCACTCGCCGCTCAGCAGCATTTCGCGGGTGACATTGCCAATCATCGATTGTGTCTCAGCTTCCGCGTACAGACGCGCCTGTTCCTTTCCCTTGTTCGTCAAGCGATAGCCTGCCAGCGAAATTTGCTTATCCTCGACTAATTTGCGCTTCTCCGCCTCTGCCTCAGCCGGATTGCCTGGATCACGCTCCGATGTTGCTTTGACATGCGTTAAATAACGCTGCAGGTCGGTAATGGACGCGGGCATGTCCTGCTGCCTCGGCGTGATCTTCCCGTTGGCGAAAGCAATATGACCGGCTTTCTGAAATGTGCCGAGGAACATGCCAATGGTAAACTTTGCCTCAGATTGCGGAAGCCATGCATTGACCTCCTGCAAGGTAAGCGACCCCTTTTCAAGTAAGTGCTGCCAGAGACGCTTTTCCGGTAGGCCCTGTTCC
>VBHV01000749.1 GCA_005881995.1 Chloroflexota bacterium
CAAACACATCGTTTAGCTCATCAGTTACCTGGCGGCGAATGACAGCTAAGGTAGCGCCAGCCCCTGTTCTGATGTACTGCCCACAGTATAGCCTGGCACTCTGAGTTAGCACTGTGGAAAAACGGAGTTGAAGTTGAGAAAGCGAGGGGACACTCATTAGAGCTTAATACAGCCAAATTTCGCCACCTGTCCGATAATTTTCTGAACCTTTTCCAATATCGGACACTTTTGAGGTCCAAGGGGGCGAAGACGGCTTTGGGCAACAGTTTCTGGGAGGGTGAAATGGTATGTGCCAGGCTATGCAAAGCGGACTAATCTTACTAGTGCAAGTGGTTGGGGTCTGAAAGGCGTAAGCGATGAGAGAATTTGAAGAAAGATAATGTGACAACAAACGGGATACAACCTACAAGTCCAACGGGTAGGAGCTTGCCGACATCTTCTACCTACGAAGCGCCTCACCCAGCGAGCTCCTCACCGTATAATGTTGGGGCGGGCTAGTTTCACTCCCAAGATGAGTCCTAGGATAAAAGAACCCATCATAAGGATAATGGTGACTTCCAGCATGGATAATCTCCTTTCTCTCCCCTATGGAGCCACTTCGTACGATTCACTCTCTTCCTCCACAGTGTCCTCTTCCTCTACGAGTTCCACGTTGCCAACTGCAACGACGATCTGCTCGCCGTATCGTTCGGTGAGCAAATCATCGAGAGCGGCCTGTTCGTCAAATGGGTTGTTCATTAGTCCACACCTCCAGTGTGTTACTCAGGAGGTGAACGCTCGAAGCCTTCTTACAAGACAATGACTTTTCGTTCGTTGTTACCCTCCCGAATGTACAAATCCGAATGGGGGTCATCGAGGGTTTTGCTTACAAGCAATCCGAGCTTGATAAACCTTCGAAGCACCTCTAGAACAGTGATATGTTCCTTGTCAGCGATCTGCTGAACCTCATTAAACAACTCTTCTGGCAAAGCCAGATTATAGCGCTTGAGCACTCCAGTATTCATCGTACTAAACCTCCACTACAATGATTCGAAATCCAGGAGGAGAAACCCAGAGACACTGAACGTACATCATATCCCTCCTTTTAGGCAATATATGAGACACATGTTGCGTACCTAATATGTATATTATATGTATCTAATATGTGTCTGTCAAGTGTTTTGGCTTCTCCTCTCCTTGGAAAGGAAGGCCGAGATAGGAATGAAACCCGTTAAGAAAACGCAGCAAGATGGTTCAGCTCCTGTAATGCATACATCAGCTTCAAATGCGGCTGAGGAAGATGTGGCTCCCAGTGTCGCTGCGCTCGTGGGTATCCTTATGACCGGTCTGCTCTATCTCGTTTTTCCACCGAATGTGCTCATCGGTCCGAATTGGCTCCTGTTGGTCGTGGAAGCGGTATTCGCGGTTCCACTCCTCATCGACATTCTGACAGCATGGGATCTCTCACATACAGCGAGGCGTATGTTTGTGTTGGTACCACTTGGCATCAGTACGTTGGCACTCGTTGTAGGTGTGGCTCTCTTAATTCTCACGTTGTCGACTGATACTCACGCCACCAATTTGTTACGCTCTGCGGCCTTGCTTTGGTTTTTCAATATCCTGATCTTCGCCTTGTGGTATTGGGAACTCGACGGAGGAGGCCCCTGGAAACGTCATCGCTCAGGGCATCACGCCGCAGATTTTCTGTTTCCACAACAAGCACATGGAAAGAGTTGGGCGCCGCATTTTTTTGATTATCTATTCCTCGCTTTTACCGGGGCAACCGCTCTGAGTCCTGCTGATACCAATCCGCTCACAAAAACGGCGAAAGCTCTGATGATGATAGAGGCGGCGCTTTCACTCACGATCATCGGCTTACTTGCCGCCCGCGCCGTCAACATTCTCGGAAAGTGAAGAGGTACGACTATCGCTGGCAGACTTCGCTATACTGGCACATCCACCTCAGGGTACAGCTACTTTTATTTGAGCCGCTTTAATTTTGCTTGAATTTCTTTCGGTGATAGGTATATTTTCTTCTGCTTCCTCTTCCTCTTTGCCATGTTCGCTAATCCTCGCTTTCTTTCTGGTCGGCAAACCAGGGGTCATCCGGCGGCTCTGGAATGCCAGGTTGCTTACAAAGTTCACGCAGTTCTGCTCATCCATGCCGGGTCACTCCCACGGGCAAAGCAGACGGTGTCTTTCTTTCCACGCTCCTATCGGCATTCTACCACACGAGGCCCGACGCTCCCACAGAAAAAACGCGCGCGAAGCAACAGAGCCAATGCAAGAGCAAGAAAAGGTCAAATATTCCAATTGCCTCCACGAGCCGCTTCGCTCGATTTCAATGGCACTCAGTTCAGGGGATATTACGGCCCTGGATGTATAGCATGTTCGTTCTAGTTGCCTTGGCGAGAATCCCTCCATATACGCTTCATAATTCCGCCACAGTTTCGTTTTTTTCTACCGGGATGGCGGAATTTGGCGGAATTATGGCGGAATTTGGCGGAATTATCTTGCCAGAAATCGAGCTTGTTGCTATACTCTAGAACCATGG
>VBHV01000521.1:0-6949 GCA_005881995.1 Chloroflexota bacterium
TACGCCAATATTTGTAGTACGCCTCGCAGCCATCCTTGAAGCGATTCAAGCGGCTGCGCAGTATTCCCCTCTCACCCTGGCAGTACTTCTCAAACACTTCATCATAGAAGTACCGCACAAATTCCCGCACTGCCGGAGCTTCCTGCGCATCTCTAGCCTTCCCCCAAAACATAGCCCGACCCACCGCCTGCCGACTCCGCACGCGATCCATCCAGTTCTGCACTTCACCTTGAATCTGCCAGAGCAAATCTTCACGATCAATGTTCAGGGGACTGTTAATAATTGCCTTCGCCACAATATCAACAGGTTTCAGAATCGAGTGTGATTGGTAGCCACCCCGGTAAAAGACCGCATACCTGTCTACACAATCTTGGATATAGCCCAAATCATCCTCCAAATCTAGCATCTCCTTATAGATGCCTATGTATCGCAACACATCGTTCAATCGGAGCGCGTCGCGATTTGCGCTCCTTTGCTGCTTACGCAGGTAGCTGAACAGGAACAACGGATCAGTCTCAACATCACGAGCGATTCCATTCAAGTGCTTCCACTCTGGCTTGCCCTGTTTGGCATAGGTATCCAGGTTGACCTCATAGATATGAGCCAGGTATCTCAGCTTCGGCAAAAGCTCATTGACGCGCACGCGCTTCCCTTTCAATAACCGATCCAGGTAGGGATGAGGCGCATCAAAGATCGCCGTTTCTCTAAAATCATGGCCCGAAGCGAATAGCGGCAACGACATCTCGGATACCACTACCTTCGTGTTCGTCACCAGTGGCAGAGCCAGGGCCAGAAATGCTGGCATTGCCCACGAGGCTGTATCATTGTCATCCTTGCCAGCCCTCACCCCAAAGAAACAAAGTCCAGGATAGGCCAATTTCTCATATTTGATATAGCTCCGCTCGACCCTCCTATCCTGTGATTCGTTTCCCTCCTCATGCTCCATCTCACCTTCCACCTTCTCGTCATCTCCCTCCTCTTCTGTCTCGGTCTCTCCAGCATCCTCATTAAAAACATAGACAGTCATTTCCTTCGGCTCGTCTTTCGGAGTCGTAAAAGCCTGTAGTTCCAGGAGGCGAGCAACTGTAATACCCTTCCCCTCAAGCTGGCGGCGCACTGTGAAAAAGTTGATATCTTGCAACGGGTCTAGTATGCCCTGCACCATCGCCCCTGTCTCGGCCGTGAAGAAAAAGTTGGGATAGATGGTGAGATACTTCGTTTTTAACGCCTCAAACTTGCTGCCCGTCAGGCGCATCTGGCCTTTTTGCAGTATCTGCCGGAGCATCAGTTCCAGCGCGCAAATCGTACAAACGCCCCCGGCATTTTTCCCGGCATAAAGCGAGAGCTTATTTTTATACACCCAGGGCTGGAATAGCACAGCATTATCCGCTTGCTCCTCGGTGGGATATGCGCTATTGCAAATAGTACAGATCAGTTTACGTCCTTTACTCTTTGCACCTGCATACCGTTCCATCTCCCCTTGAAAATCCGGTAGTGTTCCACCTGCGCGCACAGCAAGCGGTACCTCTATCACGCTCTCCAGGTAGCCCGTCAGGTAACTGAGATACTTTTGGGGCATTCCTCGACGTAGCTCATCACCTGCCAGTTTGATAAGTAGTTGCAAGGTCGAAATGAAGACTTCAAATAAATTGCCTTTTCCCTCGTACTCAGTAATTCCGGGATGGTCTCGCAAGTAACATGCCCCTAACCAGAACCAGCGATACTCAACACCTCCTTTATTCGGAATAGTCCCTGCCTGCTCCCAATATGGCATCAACCCCAAATGCTCCACCACTGCCTTTTCTACCTGTTGGCGCAGTGTCTCTTGTTTTTTATCAAGCATCCCCAGGACTGACGCAAATACAACAGAGAAGAATCGACTGACCATCCCAATGCGTCTGTCCGCCTGGAAATCGAGCGGCATCTCCGCCGCGATCTCCCCAGCAGATTGCATCTGGCGCAGTTTTTGAAAAGGGATCGCCGTGATATCGTTGGTAGTGCGGTTGATGGTAAAACGTGCCAGCAACTCGACATAGTCTTCGAGTGTCAGAAATTCAAAGTAATAACCCGGATGTTTAGCAATACCCTGGATGCTAAACTTGAAACCCGGAGCCTGGCTTTTAATCGTTCCGGCGCATATCTGGCGTAGTTGCTCCCGTACCGTCTCCACAATCTGCTCTGTGGTCAAGGTAATTTGAAGCGATTTACGTTTGATATATACCACCCCATCAGAGAAGAACAGGTACGGCCAGATGCCTGGTCGCCCATCCGTGTAGAGCTGCACCATGCCGTTGTTGACAACATTTGTAAATAGCCCGCGCACCTCGCGCAGTTGATGATAGGTAAACACCAGTTCATTGTTGCTCAGTTCCGCGAGAATAGTTCTGAGTGTACTCGTCTCGTCACTGCTCAGGATGGCGGCAGGCGCGGGAACCAGGTAGGCGATATGGTCCGAATACGTACACAGCCTCCGTAACGCCAGCACCCGCCGCTCTTTGAGTTGAAAACGCCAACCGTAGGTATGCAGGTGCGTTCCCCATTTCTGCTGTGTATTGACAACCAGGTAAGCAATATCCTCCAGGAACGCCGCGAAATCGGGGAAAAAGACTTCAACATTGCACAGGCGCAACTGCTCTGCTATTACATCTTTTGCATGCTCAATTGCGTTCCGATCCCCCGTTTCTACTCCATGACTATGCACAATCTTGTCCACGTCATGCATGAGATAAGCCAGAATATACACCCGTCGTTCAACCTCTGTATATGGTTCAGATACTAACCCTTCTGCCTCCACCAGGTTGAGCAGGCGCATCGTTGGGAAAATACCATTCAGCTGATGACTGAGCATGCTCTGATCCTGTTTTTCCTCAAATTTGCGCTTTGTCGCCTCATCCAGGTTTTCGTCCCTGGAATGCTCTCCCCCTTTTGCCGACGTAACCGCGTACTGCTCCATCAAGGCCGGAACCATCTGCTCAATGAATGCCAGCGTAACGTGATCAGCAGGATCGACCGCCTGCTTGAGAAATTTCAGGTAAAACAGTTCCTCTTCTTTGTTCATTATCCTCTCCTTATTTCGCCAGCACCTATAGCATCATTGCCTTGTCTTCGTTAGGCTTGCGGTAAAACAGCAGCGAGTCGAGCAGCAGTGCCTCCTGCCCGAATGCCGCCGCGTAATCATTCCCAGTCCCATCCTGCAAACGGTAGATCGGAAATATCCCTCCCAGGTTCAACCGCCCTTTCAGTTCTTTGCTCGGAATATCGCTAAAAATACAAACCAGGTTCAAAGCTTTCAGATGACGGTTCACCTGGTCCAGCCAGGTAGCACGCGACTCGCGCACAAAAACGCCACGTTGAACGGTAACGTTATGCATAGCCTGTGGATTATCCGTGAGTACGTTCTTCAGACCCAGCGTCAACTGCATACGCTCCGGCACGTACTCCTCAATTTTGAGGTAAAGCAGCAGCTCTCGAAAATCGCGTTCTTCAAGGCTGCGCCTTCTCACCTCCTCTAAAAATTCATCCTTTTCGATGACCGTATAATCCGTATTTGCTAGCAAAAAGAACAGGTCATAGGTTTTCAGGTGATTATCAGTATCCCAGACTCCACACGCCAGCGGACTTTGACCGCGAAAACTCTGCAATTCTTCGATAATCGCGGGAACATTGTTGCGCAGCGCCCAGTACTTTTTTAGCGCCTTGGACATCACCGGTTTACCCGAAGAAAGGCTATAGAAGCGTTCGTACTGCTCAATCAGTGCCTCGGTAAATGCGCGATTCTCATCCCGTTTACTCTGTCTCTGCAACTCTGCGATCACTTGCGCTGCCTGCACCACCCCCCAACGCCGCGTATAGTGCTCAAATTCTTGCTCGGTAGGAAACGCCTCGCGTATCGCCTCATTGAACGTTTCCCGCTCCACGTCCGCCGTCACCCCTAATTTCTGTTGCAACCGCTCAAGCACAAAGCGCGGAATGAGCGCGTGAGGCTGGTAGATAGGATATCCTTCATGGCGGCCCAGGCGTCCAAACCGCTGCAAAAAGCTGCCCGCGTTCCACGCCTCGAAGATGAGGTAATTGATATCGAAATCGACTCCAATATCCACCGTAGTTGTGCCCACGAGGATGTTTTTTCCATAAGATGCGCGCCGCTCTTCCCGGTTTGTCAATCCCGTATTTTCCCCAACCGTGATCCCGCGCGGCTCGAAATACTCTTTCAATCGAGCATACAGGCGGCGAGCAGTCGCCACCGAATATACCAACACCGCAGCCTTCGAGCCTTTATGTGTTTCGAAAAACGCTTGTATATCTTCCAGGTGCGCCTCAACCCATGCCTCAGTCGGCATATCCTGGCTAATCTCATGCAAATTCAACTCACACGGCTGCAAAATGCAGTGATATCCCGCTTGCGCCGACGAACAATAACTTCCCTCAATCCTCCTGTATCGCAAACCACCTCGTTCTAACAGCCCGTTCATCAGCTTACCTGGCGTGGCAGAGAGAAATACAAACTTCTTCCTATCAGCCGGTTTATCACGATAATTGACATTCAAGTAACCCAGCATATTAACAGGAAATAATCGAAATTCGCCCCGATAGTAACAGGCAATTCTTTCCGTAAATGATCCCAGCCATACTGATGACTCATCATCAAGTGAATCAGATCAGGATTGGTCAATAGAAGCGCATTTCTGTCGAGCAACCGCCGTACCGCTTCCAGCCGCACAGGAACATCATACAGCCGCACCAGCCGCGTAATCTCCTCCCCAAACATCGTCGCATTCGATGGCATAGTTATCCCAAGCCGTCGCTCATACTTCTGCAGCGAACCATGCTGATCCTGAATGAGCTCATTCGTAGGATACATAGCAACGATACGCTTCCCATCCTCAAAAGCCGGAAGATAAGCCGCCAGGCTCTTGCCATCCCCCGTCATCGCCGTATTGAAGATAACATCTACGTCTGGATTATGTATGGCCTCCCAGGTCGCCACCTGGTGCCTGAGTAAGCGCACTTCCCCAATCTGATATTTTGAGTCAGAGTGTTCTTCGGAATAAACGGGGTGAATATTTAACCGCAATACCATGTTCACTTCTCCTTCTCACCAATACTTCCAGGTAACCACCAGCCACCTGTTATCTCTTACTCAATAAATACACATGCAATCCGCACAACAGGAAAAATTCGAAGCTCATTTTTCCTCCTCATACAACCCATGCATCACCCCCGCCGTCTCCCTCATCATCAAAACCAACTTCTCCGGCTCCAACGCCTTCACCTGCTCCCCATACCCCAACAACAACCGCCTCGCCCACCACACCGACTTCGCAACCCCCTCGACAATCGCCCCCTGATCCCCCTCAAGCATCGTCACCTGCTGATCGCGTAAGCGCACACTCAAACTTCCATGCCGCGCCAGCATTGGCGAAACCCAGTAGCGAATCCTCACCCCCGGCCGTTGTCGGCTGCCTGGATGAAAATGCTCATGCTTCTTGTGCAGTGAGCCGGGGCGCATACGATCAACCCGGAAATCAAGAAACGTATTCGACTCAAAAACAAACCCCGTAAAATACCAATGCCCATCCCGGTACTCCAATTCAAATGGTTCGATATGCTCGTGCCAGACCGGTTCAGCATCCCAACTTTGCACCAGCGGCGTATACGCAAACGAAACATACGCCCCCTCTTCCAACGCCTGGTCCAGCGACAGGATCGTCTCCCCATGCTGGCTATAATCCACCACCGGCGACAACGGCAGCAGCACAGGCCGCGCATGTCGCTTCCGCTTCTGCCGCACCAGTTGGCGGCTCTTCTCCGTGAACAGCCATTCCCAGCGCTGCAACAGATTCTGCACAGCCCCCGCGTAAGGCGTACCAGGCGCGAACCCCTCTTGCAAAGCCACAAAAGCCCGCGCCTCATCTTCATTGATGTCTATGCTAAAGAAAGACTGCGCCAGCCCAAACGTAGCCGTGCGCCGCTCATAAGTAATAGCCAGCCTCTTCCGCCCCCGCTGTTCTTCGCACCACCCGGCCAGATTCTCAGCATCCGGCTCAGGCAGCTCTTCAACCGGTATACCCGTCAGGGTCTGCAAATCACGATAAAGCGCAGGGGTCGAAGTTTCCCCATAATAGTAGGAAAGATAACCCGTAATCTCCTTGCGTGACAGGCGTTTCGGCCAATAGGTATGGAAGAGTATCGCCAGCAGCACCGTTCGTACTGCCTTTTGCGTGCTGGCCCGTTTACCATCATAAGACCGCATCGTAGAACCCCCCTATCCATGCTACAACTTTTCGATTTCTTGTGTTATTTCTTTAAGGAGTGGTTTACCGATCTACATACAGTAATACGAATGAACTTCGCTGCCACAACAATTTATGTGAACTGCGCCCCACCAGTACTACCTCGACAAAAAGCATAACAGATTCCCTGCAACAAAATCTGTTTTTCATCAAGAAATTTAGCGGCTAAAAAATTTCCGGTCCTTTCGTCGTCATCGTAAGGGCGGGAGCGGGGTTGATGCGGGGCGGGGACCCTTGCGGTCGCCCTGGGACTTCCTCTCCTGCACATCCACTATCCCCTCCCCAGGCTCACTCATTGTAAGGGCGGGAGCGGGGTTGATGCGGGGCTGGGACCCTTGCGGTCGCCCTGGGGCTTTCTGTCACTATTTTAAATCTCCAAAAGTCCTCCATCTAAAAGCTGTACAAAATGCACTCCTCACCTTATAATGAGCAGGGAAAACTCTCCCTAAAAAATTGCGGTATCACACGTGTTAGGAGAACCCAGTATGATACAGGTCTCATCCCCGCAACGTCCTCGAGCGGGTACGCGCAACGTTGGCCGGGGAGCGCGTATACTCGTGGCAACACTACTGATCGTCTCCGCGCTGGTTACTACTCTTTACGTCGGCCTCTCGCTGTATATCTCGACGCAGCTGGCCTATGTTCCCCAGACATCA
>VBHV01000521.1:7325-12000 GCA_005881995.1 Chloroflexota bacterium
CGCGCCGTCGTCTCCGACTGTGCCTACGCTGATATCGCGCCTATCCTGGAGCGCGAGGTACCAACAAGGGGTCATCTGCCCTCGTTCTTCACGCCAGGAGCACTGCGAGCAGTCCAGGCGCTCTACGGTATAGACTACTACTCCGTGCGCCCATTAGACATCGTGGCGAGTATCGCGCCCCGTCCCATCTACTTCATTCACGGCGATCAGGATGGCTTCATACCCCATTCGAATATGACCGAACTTGCCGCCGCCGCGCAAACCGCCCCAAATGCGCACGTGCAGACCTGGCTCGTGCCCGGAGCCGACCACGCGAAATCATTCGATGTTGAAGGGCAGACCTACGTGAATAATGTAGTTGCTTTTTACACCCAGGCGCTGGGACCAGATACAAGCGCTGCATAGAGGAGAATATCATGGCTCTATTATCTGCCGGGTCCGAGGGTTCTGAGAGAGCAACGCTACAACAGGCTGCCTCACCAGGCGCAAACGATGTTGTACGCGGCACGCTGTCTGGGCTGATCCCGCTGGGATTGCTGCTAGTGGTAGTAATCATCACCCTGCTGCTTGCCGCGCTTGCCCGCCAGTTGCTATCAGCATCAGGATTTTTCACGCAGCAACAGGCAGCAGTAATCATCCTGGCCGCCGGTTTGATCGTGACCATTGTCGTCTTCGCCATCGCCTGCGTACGCACCTTGAGACGCGTCGCAAAATGGCAACAAGCCGGTTTAGTAGCCCGATCCCGCGCCGCGCTCTACGCCTTAGGCCTTACCGCCCTCTGCCCAACCCGCATCAACCAAAAGCCCATCGACACCCGTAGGGGCGAGGGTGTCGATGGGTTTGTCCAGGCTTGTTCCCATCCTGGCACATCATTTAAAATCGTCTCGCGCCTACATCCCGAACGCGTACAACATACCATCATTATTCCCCTGGTAGAGTACCCCATTAACAATGGTGGCTGCCCCCTGGAATTTGGAATTGGTATTCGTATCCTGAAAGGTAAAGAGCACCTTGCCGTTGCTCGCGTTATCAACATTGAAGGTATTGCCGAAGCCCACTACTACCAGCCCTGGCACAGTGATGGCAGGATCGAGCGGGAGTTTGTTCAGGCAGTCCTGCCAGAGAAAGGCACCGCTGGCAGGATTGAGCGCGCGCAGGCTGCCGACGCATGTAGTGCCGTTGATAGTTGTTTGCGCCCCCACCGCGTACAGGGTCGTGTTATTCCAGGTGCTGGAGGAGATGTTGTTGATCTTGCCGGAGGATGGAGCCGCCAGTCGAACATGCCATAAAGGGCCAGCGCTGATATCGGCGCGGTCAAGGGCATAGTAGATGCCGTTCTTGTTGATCAAACCGAGCATATTATGCTGCACACCTTTGATGGTGGCCCTGAAGAAGGTGGGCGTGCTGCCGAAATCGCCGTCCTTTGACTCCTGAGCTTTTGGAATTTGCCAGGAGCCGACGAGCGAGAGGTCGCTGGTATGCAAGGCGATGACTGCCTCGGTCATGGTTTCGGTGGTTGAGCAGCTGCCTCCATTGCCTGTGCCAAAGTAGATGATGTTGGTGGCGCTGTCAATGGCTGGTGAGCCCCAGAGCGCTCCACCGAGACAGCCGGATGGCACCACATTAAAAGTATGCTGTATCTTTCCCGTCGTTGCCTGTAACTTGAAGAGCTTTCCCTGTACAAGCGGGCAATCCCCAAGCGAGGCTATACCAATGTAGACACTGCCGTTAAAGACCGCCGGTGACCCGAAGAGAAAGGAGTTGGTTGCTCCCAGCGGAGTATGCCAGATGACCGCCCCAGTATTGGCATTCAGGGCGTAGAAATTTGAGTTGCCCCCGGCCACAAAATCAACCTTAGTCTGGACGCCGCCGATGGTAACGGTCGCAATCGTGGAAGCGCCGGTTACGCCGAACTGTTTTTGGTCGCAAGGGACCACCGACGTACCAAGGTTGACGTTCCAGATATCATGTCCATCTGTCAGGCTCGATGCGTGTTCATTGCCATTCCATGAACCCCAGTAGAGCATCCCATTGGCAACGATTGGTTCGGAACTGATGGCTGCGGTGATTGCGCGACTCCAATGCTTTTTCAAATTGTGAGCCGTTGATGGATTGATGACAGTTTCCGCACCATTAAAGCCTGTGCGCGTATTGCTCCCCAGAAATGTCGGCCAGTCAACTGTATTGGCGAAAGCAGCGGAACCCGGCGTGCGTATGACCAGCACTGCCAGTACACCCAGTAATGCCAGCGCGCAAACAATGCGCAAAGTGTAGCTGCGCCAGCAGCTCTTAGAGGTTACGAAAAGTTTCTGCATAGTTTTTCCCCCTTTAAACATGCGTAATAGTTGGCTGAAAATTGATTTAGCTTCCAGGACAACTGCAGCCCCCAACCGTATAGGGTAGGGGCGGGACTTGCCCCCGCCCTGGAAGGTGCTACGGCCAAGAGGCTTGTCCCCCTGGAAGCGAGGTGCGGTGATATCCCCTACCTTTTCCCCACATAAGCTAAGGCGTGCGCCGCCATACCAGCCCAGGACGCAGCGTGAGCAAACGGCACCTGCACCCACTCCTTCATAGGCCGTCCCATGTTTGAAGGATCGAAGAGCCTTGCGCCCTCCAGTTGCAGGGCTTGAGCGTGTGCATCCCCCGTGAGTTTGAAGACCATGTCATCCTGAAAGAGTCCGGCGAAAGCTTTGCGATTGACATTGATGCATGGCATGCCAAACATCTTGCCCAGCGTTACGTCGTCGTTAGTGGCCGCGAGTTCCTGGGCAAGCTCGTTATAGGTGTTTATGGCGTCGGCGTTAGAATTCGTTACATCCATACGGTTCACTCAACGGGCGAACAGAGTAAGCACTCTGCTCACCCTCCTTCTATGAATGATCTACGCCTGCGAAACAGGCATATTGGCCACATCCGACAGGGCCTTGTCGAGCAGGTGCGTCGCCTCGTCCACCTCTTCTTTGGAGATGTTGAGGGGCGGAACCATACGCAGCGTGTTCGAGCCTAGCGCGTTCAGCAGCAGTCCGTGTTCAAGGGCTTGCTGGACAATGGTGTGAGCAAGGTCGTGTTTGACATTGACCGCCTGCATCAGGCCGATGCCGCGCGGGCTATCGATGAAGTCGTACTTCTTGCAGAACGCCTGGAACTTGCTATGGCAGTACTTGCCCATCTTCTCGGCGTTCTCGATGAGGTTCTCATCGAGGATGGTTTTGATGGTGGCGATAGCGGCGGCGCAGGCGATGGGGTTGCCCCCAAAGGTGGTGCCGTGATCTCCAGGAGCAAAGAGATCGCTGCGCGGCCCGGTGAGCATGGCGCCGATAGGCACGCCGCCCGCCAGCCCTTTCGCCATAGTGACGATGTCGGGCGTGATACCGTAGTGCTCCCAGCTAAAGAACTTGCCGGTGCGCCCCATGCCGGCCTGCACTTCGTCGCAGATCATGACCAGGTTGTGTTCATCGCACAAGCGGCGCACACCCTGTATGAACTCCGGGTTGCCGGGCCAGATGCCGCCCTCGCCCTGCACTGCTTCGACCAGCACCGCGATGGTTTTATCGCTGATGGCCTGCTTCAGCGCGTCCAGGTCGTTGTATGGCACCTGCTTGAAGCCGTCGGGTAATGGCACCCAGGTCGCCTGGTAGAAGGCCTGGCCCGTGGCGGCGGTCGTGGCCAGCGTGCGCCCATGGAAGCTGCGCTCCATGCTGATGACTTCGTAGGCACCGTCTTTATGCACGCGCCCGAATTTGCGCGCCAGTTTGATCGCTCCCTCGTTGGCCTCGGCGCCGCTATTGGAGAAAAATGAGCGCATGCCGTTACTGAGCTGGCCCAGTTGTTCGGCCAGCTCGATCTGGCGTGTGTTGTAGTAGAGGTTGGAGACGTGGACGAGTTGCGTGACCTGCTCCTGTACAGCCTTGACGATGGCCGGGTGGCAGTGGCCGAGGACATTCACGGCGATGCCCGCTACCAGGTCTAAATACGATTTGCCGTCGCTGTCCCAGACGCGTGTGCCCTGGCCGCGCACGAACGTCACCGGCTGGCGTTTGAAGGTGCCCTGGTAATACTTATGCTCAAGCGCGACCCAGTCACGTTTCGTTACATCCGTCGTTGTCATGTAATGCTTCTCCTTTGAATCTCTACCTCGTATAAAGGGTGTTCTCGTCGATATAGCCGTGCGTCAGGTCGCAGCCCCATGCCGTAGCCTGACCATCACCGAGATGCAGGTCAACGCTGATGGTCACCTCGCTGCCCGCCATGGCTGCGCGCGCTTCCTCCTGCTGGTAGTTTGCCGCCATGCCCTGCTGCGTGACCTGGACGTTGCCGATGAAGATATCGTAAGCGTTTTGATCGAGCTCGCAGCCACTGGCTCCCAGCGCGGCGACGATGCGCCCCCAGTTGGGATCGCCGCCTGCCAGCGCGCACTGCCAGAGCGGTGAGACGGTGATGGCGCGGGCGGCTTTCACGGCATCGGCTTTATCGCGTGCGCCTCGCACCTGCACGGTCATGAGTTTGGTTGCGCCCTCCCCGTCGCGGGCCATTTCGATCGCCAGGTATTGCGTGACGCGTCGCAGCGCTTCGCGGAATGTAGCCGCCTCCGGGTGTTGCGCATTGATGGGCGTATTTCCGGCAAGGCCGTTGGCGAAGAGGATGCAGGTATCGTTGGTGGACATATCGCCATCCA
>VBHV01000104.1 GCA_005881995.1 Chloroflexota bacterium
GTCACGAGTGCCTGACTCTCGTCTCACCCCAAATGGTCGTCGATGCCGCCACAGAGCTGCTCATCGAGGTGGGGGAGTTCTCTCACAAATCTGTGGAGATGCACCAATGATCTTTACATCATCCACACCTCCCCTACAGCACCTCCCCAACGTATCTCATCAGAGCATTCCTGCCAAAAACACAGTAAAGCGCATTGCCATTTTCCGCGCGCTGCAATTGGGCGATATGCTGCAAGCGATACCGGCAATACGGGCCATTCGCTCTGGTTTTCCGAATGCTGAAATTACTTTGATAGGGCTGCCCTGGGCGGAATTTCTGATTCAGCGCTTTCCCGCTTATCTTGACCGTTTTGCGGCGTTCGCAGGGTTCCCTGGCATCACCGAGGTAGCAGTTGACCCTGAACGTACTGCGCGCTTTATCGAGGATCAGCGGGCATATGGCTATGACCTGGCGATTCAGATGCATGGCAGTGGGCGCATCAGCAATGGCTTTGTCCTGGCTCTTGAAGCTGGCATGACGGTGGGTTACTATGAAGACCAGCCACCCGCACAGCTTACACTGGGCGCGCCCTACCCTGACGATCAACCAGAAGCGCTGCGTAATCTGGGTCTGGCAAAGCTGCTTGGCTGCCCAGTTGCTGCTCCCAGCTTAGAGTTCCCATTATTTGAACAGGATTATCGCGAAGCTGCTGAACTTCTGCACCGGTTACCATCTACCGGCGGGCCCAGAATTGGACTGCATACCGGCGCTCGTGTACCGGCGCGCCGCTGGCCTGAAGCCTATTTCGCCTCGCTTGCAGATGAGCTTGCGCGACGATACAATGCTCAAATACTCTTGACAGGTGCAGCCAATGAGAGCGAAACCATTTCGAAGGTCATCGCATGCATGAGGACGCAGCCGGTAAACCTGGTAGGAAAGACTTCTCTAGGAGGGCTGGCCGCCTTGATTCGTCTACTGGACCTGTTTATATCCAATGATACCGGCCCCGCGCACCTGGCCTATGCGTTGGACACTCCCAGCATCACCATCTTTGGCCCGGCGGACGATAGACGCTGGGCACCTCTTCAGCAATCCCACCATCTCATAGTGCGTCACCCCGTAGCATGCAGCCCCTGCGCTTACTGGGAATGTCCTTTCATCGATCATCCCTGCCTGAGTCATATCACCTCTGCTCAGGTAATGACTGTCGCCGATAAACTGCTAAACAATATCTAATCTCCACTTTATAAGGTATTAGAATAGGCTTAGTTTTTGATATGGTAGTGCTTTATTTATTGAAATCGCACTAGAAATTATGTTATGGTAAGTAATCAGAGGGAGGCAGGAGGTTGTAAAACTCTTGCAAGAGTGCGGGTTGTTCCAGCTTCTTATGCTACTTCCTCACTAGCCGCCGCGGGTGGCATGGAACAAGAACGCGAATAGTTACGATAAAAGGAGGAAAGAGAGTATGAAAGACAGAACAGGTTTGGCAGAGCATCATGCATCTGTTACCGTGAACGCGCCTGTACATCAGGTTTACGCGCTCTTCAGTCACTTCAATGACTTTCCCAAGTTTATGAGCTTTGTAAAAGAGGTCACCTATTATGATGATCAGCGCAGCCACTGGGTGGCAGAAGTCGCGGGTCGTCACGAATGGGATGCCGTGAACGAGGATTGGATAGAAGATCGCCAGATTGGTTGGCGTTCGACCAATGGCCTGGAAAACGCGGGGCGCGTGACGTTTCAACCGGTTGGCCCCAACCAGACACGCGTCGATGTCTATATCGCTTACAATCCACCTGCCGGAGCGCTCGGTGATGTAGGTGAGAATCTGGGTGTTGGCAAGCGCTTTGATGAGGCGCTGCAGCATGACCTGGAAAATTTTGCCCGTATGGTAGACCAGGCGCCGCCGGGAGCGCTCGACCCCACGTCTTCGAATTACCTGTTCCATAGTGGAAGCGCGGCTGCCAAGGGAACAACCACGAGCCGCCAGAACGCCACAATGGGTGAAACCAATCGTACCGACCGTCCTGTAATGGATCAGGACATCATCCAGGAGCGGCCCTATGCCGGTACAACAGCTACCTCCACTCCAATGCCGCCGCAGAGTGGCGCGGGTAATCCGGTGACGCTACCACCGGATACTGGAACTGGTAATCCAGTGATGCCCCCAGAGCGCGATCAATATAACGGCTAGTATTGCTCTTTTGTTGGCAATACCTTTTGAAAAGAGCGGAGAGGGCAGTGCTATTCTGCCATCCTCTCCGCTCTTCTGTTGTTCTATGCGCTTCCAAACGCTGTTCCTTAGAATGAGATTAAAAAGAGATATATTCTTCTAATGAAAAGATACATTTCTTAAGATACATTAGTTGTTACTGAGAGTAGCTTACAGAAGAGTTTATAATAGCAATAATCACTTGAAATTTATACTTGAATTCCCTATGCTAGTGACATAGGGCATTGGCAAAGATGAAATAATCCGAAACCCTCTACAAGAAAGTGAGAAAAAACGTGGTACAGATACGTGAACATACAAAAACGCGATTGTCGGAGTTTTCTGATGGTGTCCTGGCTCAGAAGAGCCTGGTCAACGACCAGCGAGCATTTGAAGCTCTAGTACAGCGTTATCGTCCAACATTATTCAATTTCATCTGTCATATCTTAGGCGACTATGATCAGAGTTGCGATATCTTGCAGCAGGTTTTTCTCCAGTTGTATATTTCGCTGCCTACCCTGAATACGGGCAAATCATTGCGCGGCTGGCTTTTCCAGGTTGCCCGTAATCGCTGCCTGGATGAATTGCGAAAGAAACGTGCCATCCACTTCTCTACATTGGAGTCGGTGGACGACGAAGACGAGGTTTCATTGCTTGCTTCCCTCCGTGATCCTAGCCCGATGCCTGAAGAGGTCGCGGAACGACACGATCTCCAGGATAATTTACGTCGCGCCATTGAAGGATTACCCCCCAAGTATCGCTCTGTTGTCCTCCTGCGTTATGCCGGTCAACAGAGTTTTGCCGAAATTGGTCAGGCGCTCAGTATGCCCGAAGCTACGGCAAAAACTTACTTCCAACGCGCGAAACCCTTACTGCGCGCGGCTCTCATGTCAGAGAAGCAAAAAGCTGCTGTCAACTAGGACATGCGCAGTAAGATTGATATAGAAATAGCCCTCCCCTAACCAGGGAGGGCTGTTTTTTTGCTTCTCTCCTCGAATTGTATCTGATACCTGTACAGCACATTAGGCAGAGATTAGAAAAGTTTAAAGAATTCTTAGGAAAGTTACTGTTGACTTGTACAATGAGATTACTTTGATTAAGATATTGATGTCAAAGCGTGAGTGCTAAACTCATCAATTTGTTATAGAGCATATAGATATTCAGTAGAACTTCACTATTGTGTAGAGAGAGAAGCATGAATTTGCACAGCCAAAACGAGACATTGACTCTAGTCGCCCCTATCCAGCCATACGCTTATACAAACTTCAATCAGTCCGTTCTGGATGCCTTGATCTGGCGGCGTAAATTCCTGGATACGGCCTTAACCACTCTAATGCTGCGCACTGCGGCATTAGCAGAGGTGGCTGCCCTGCTGGTTGAAGCAATTCACAGCGGGCATAAGGCGTTAGTCGCGGGCAATGGCGGCAGCGCCGCCGAAGCGCAGCACTTCGCGGCTGAGTTAGTAGGCCGTTTTAAGCGGGAACGCTTGCCGTACGCGGTGCTCTCCCTCACCACCGACACCTCGATTCTCACCGCCATCGCCAACGATTACGGTTACCAGGATGTATTTGCGCGCCAGGTCTGCGCTTTTGGTCAGCCGGGAGATGTGTTCATAGCTTTCAGTACCAGCGGCGAGTCCGAGAATCTGCTGCGCGCAGCGCAGGCGGGACATGAGCGGTCTGTGTCAGTCGTCGCAATCACGGGTGATTGCCCCAGCAGCCTGGAGTCACTGGCGGATATCACGGTGCGCGTCCCCGTCGTAGACACCGCTCTCGTGCAAGAAATGCATATGATGGTGACGCATGTGCTCTGCGATATCGTAGAGGCAGAACTCGCGACTTCGCAAAAAGAGGCTGCTCTATGACAAACAAGGCTGTATTCCTGGATCGTGATGGCACCCTTGTTCACCCCCGTCACTATCCTTCTCGTCCTCAAGACCTCTGTCTCTATGATGGGGTCTGCGAGGAGTTGCGAGATTTGCGACAGGCCGGGTTACAACTGGTGGTAGTCACCAATCAATCGGGGATCGCACGAGGGTATTTTACTGAGCAAGATTTGCAGCGCATGCATGCATACCTGGCGCAGCAACTCGCCTCGTATAATGTGCAGCTGCAAGGTATGTATTATTGTCCTCACCATCCCGACGGTATCGTTCCAGGGCTTGCCAGGCGTTGCGATTGCCGCAAACCGGCGCCCGGTATGCTCTTGCAAGCCGCCAGTGATTTGCAACTCGACCTGCGATCCAGCTGGTTTGTAGGCGACATCCTCGATGACATCGAGGCCGGTAACCGGGCGGGCTGCCGTACTATCCTGGTTGATCTTGGCACGGAGCGTCTGCCAGAGCGGGCTATGCGCCGTCCCCTTTTTGAAGCCAGGAGTACTGTGCATGCCCTACGCATAATCAAAGATGCCGAGTTGCATACCCAGACCGCGGAGCTGGACTATTGCCCGTCGTCCTGGCAATTGGTATCTGTTGGGGAGGAGAGCGCATCGATGAGAAGGAGCGGTACGCTGTGAGACGTTTGAAAATACTCATATGGCATATTCACGGCAGTTACCTCAATAGCCTCGCTCGTATTGAGCATGACTGGTATTTGCCTGTTCGTCCAGGGCGACCCGAAGGCTACGGGGGCAGAGGACCAACCTTTGACCTGCCGGATTACGTGCGTGAGGTACCCAGCGAGCGTGTGCGCGACCTGCCGCTTGATCTCATTATCTACCAGACGCCGAAGAACTACTACGAGGATCAGTTCGAGATTTTGAGCGAGGAGCAGCGCCGCCTGCCCAGGATTTACCTGGAACATAACACCCCAAAACCCCATGCCAGCGATACGCGCCACCCGGTAGATGATCCAGGCGTGTTGTTAGTACACGTGACGCACTACAACCGCCTCATGTGGGATAATGGCCGGACGCCGACGAAGGTAATTGAACACAGTGTAGCCATTGATCCCTCGATTCGCTATAGCGGTCGACTCGCGCGCGGTATTACTGTCGCCAATGGCATGCAGAAACGACCGCGCATTGCTGGTTATGACCTCTTCCTCGATGCGCGTATGGGCATTCCACTCGATGCAGTGGGTATGGAGACCGAAGCGTTTGGCGGCCTGGGGGATATGCCCTACCGGCATCTACACCGCCGCGTTGCCGACTACCGCTTTCTGTTTAGCCCCATGCGCTATACCAGCTTGCCCCTGGCGGTCATCGAGGCTATGACCATCGGTATGCCGGTGGTTGCCCTTGCTACCACCGCTCTGCCCACAGTAATCGAGCATGGCGTGAGCGGCTATGTTTCATGCGATATGGACGAATTAACTCACCATATGCGCGCCCTGCTCAGCGATCGAGCGCTGGCAGAGCGGCTTGGCGCAAATGCTCGCCGGGTTGCCCTTGATCGTTTCAACCTCACGCGTTTCATTCGCGACTGGAATGCAGCCTTTGCTGAGGTCATAGGACCTGTTTTTTCCCCTGTAGGGATAGGTCATCGGAAGGAATAAATCACTATGGATCGACACCCACGAATCGCCTTTTTCAGTGAACATGCCAGTCCCCTCGCATTACTGGGAAGCGAGGATGCCGGCGGACAAAATGTCTACCTCGATGAGGTGAGCCGCCATCTGGCGCAACGTGGCTATGCTGTTGATATCTTCACCCGCTGTGATAGCTATGATGTGCCGGAGGTCGTGAACTATGCCCCTGGTGTACGGGTGATCCACCTGGGCGCCGGTCCAGCGCAATTTCTCGCGAAAGATGATCTTTGGAAGTACATGCCCGATTTTCGCGAGGCGTTCCTGCGTTTTATGGCGTATGATGATGTCAGTTACGATCTTCTTCACGGCAATTTCTGGATGTCTGGCTGGGTCGTGTCCGAGTTGCAGCACAGCCTGCATATTCCGGCAGTGCAGATTTTCCATGCTCTCGGCAAAACCAAACACCGCCATCAGGGAACGATGGATAGCAGTCCACCGGAGCGCATTGCCACCGAAATTGCCACCATGCAGCAGGTAGATCGCATTATTGCCCAGTGCCCTGCCGAATGGGCCGAGCTGGTCGAGGATTATGGCGTTAACCCGGCTAAAGTGGTGGTCATTCCATCGGCTGTGAATACACAAACCTTCCATCCAGTGCCGCGTGACGAAGCACGGCGACATATCGGGTTAGAGACTGGCGAACTGCTGATCGTCTATGTGGGCCGCATGTTGCCGCGTAAGGATGCACGCAACATCGTGCGCGCTCTCGCGTTATTGATGCGCTGGCAAGAACAAGGCATACTATCTGGCCCTCCGCTGCCGCCGCTTCGTCTCCTGCTGGTTGGCGGCCAGACGGAGGAACCGAATCCCATCGCCACACCAGAAATCGGCATCTTGCAGAGCCTGGCCCAGGAACTGGGAGTAGCGGACAACATCACCTTCGCTGGCAAACGACAACAACAGGAACTGCGCTACTTTTACAGTGCAGGTGACGTAGTTGTCACCACTCCCTGGTATGAACCCTTTGGCCTCACGCCTCTTGAAGCGATGGCCTGTGGACGACCCGTCATTGGTTCAGCTGTAGGTGGCATTCGCTTTACTATTAAAAATGGTGAGACTGGATTCCTCGTCCCGCCATTTGATCCAGAGATGCTGGCTGTGCGCCTCTATCAACTTCTCAGTCAGCCTGCATTGGGTGATCGTATGGGGAAAGCCGCGCGTTTGCGAGTAGAGCGCACTTTTACCTGGCCCGTTGTCGCCATGCGCACTGATCTGCTCTATCAAACGCTACTCAAAACACACACGCATGCATCGCTAAGCGTCCCTGCTCGTGGTAAACAACCACTCTCCCTGGAAAAGATGAGGATGCGCCGCACGACGCACACATATGGATTGCGCTCTATCGCACCACTTCACTCACCGGAAGTTACAGGATTACCATCGATGGAGGATGAACTGTGGCGCTGATTGATGTACTGATTCCCACCTATCGACGCAAAACTGGCCTGGCTGTCGTCTTGACAAGTCTACTGGGCCAGACGTTTCGCGATTTCAATGTCATCATCTCTGATCAGACCGAGGAAGAGAGCTACCTGGATAGCATAGAGATCGCGACGCTGGTGCGGGCATTGCGCTGGCATGGACATCGTGTCGCTCTGCATCGTCATCTACCGCGTAGGGGCCTTGCCGAACAGCGACAGTTCTTGCTCGAGCAGAGTCGCGCACCCTATGTGCATTACCTCGACGATGATGTGCTGTTAGACCCGCCTGTCATGGAGCGCATGCTGCGCGTGTTGCAGGCCGAAGGCTGTGGTTTTGTAGGTTGTCCGGCTACCGGCCTCGCTTATCTGGATGATATACGGCCACAGCAGCAGCATATCGAACTCTGGACAGGGCCGGTAGAAGCAGAGCCGTTCGACGAGCAATCTATTCCCTGGGAACGGCACCTGGTGAATAACGCTGCCAATCCACTGCACCTGGAACAGCAGTTAGCTCCAGATAGGAGGATCGTGCGCTACAAGATCGCCTGGGTGGGTGGCGCTAACTTGCTCTTCGATCGCGCCAAATTGATGGATGTGGGCGGTTTCTCCTGGTGGCATCGCCTGCCGCCGGAGCATGCCGGGGAGGAGGTCGTCGTCCAGTTCTTGCTGCTCCACAAATATGGCGGGTGTGGCATCCTGCCAAGCGGTACCTACCATCTTGGCTTACCAACTACTGTAGAAGACCGGCGTCATAATGCCATCTCTCTCTTTGGAGAATTGATCCAGGAAATGGAAGCCGGGAAATTCATGCCCGCTCAGAAGGTGAGGAACTACTCGTGAAGGAACAGAGCTTACAGGGAAAAGTTCCCCTGGTCACGGGAGCAGGAAGCGGCCTGGGGGAAGCTACCGCCCTGGCCTTTGCGCGTGCTGGTTGCGCTGTAGTCTGCGTCGATATACATGCGCAAGCTGCCCAGCGTGTCTCCCAAAACCTGGGGCAATACGACGTTGGCAGCCTTGCCCTGGCTTGTGATGTGAGTAATGCTGAGCAGGTATTCAGGGCGGTGCAGATGGTGAGCGCACGTTTTGGGCGCCTGGATATTGTCGTCAACTGCGCCGCCATCGATCATACGTTATCGGTGGATGAGATGACTATTGAGCAATGGAACCGGGTGATCGATGTCAATCTCAATGGGCCATTCTTGTTTGCGAAGGCTGTCTGGCCTCTGATGTGCAAGCAGCAGAGCGGCCATATCATCAATATTGCCTCGACTGCCGCGACTCGCGCCTGGGCGAATGCGGCGGCCTACCATGCCTCAAAGTGGGGGCTGGTTGGCTTTGGGCGGGCGCTAGGCGTCGAGGGGCGACCCGATGGTATTCGTGTCACGACCATCATACCAGGAGGGATGAAGACCCACTTCTTCGATCGCTTTGTGGAGCAGGGTATTCCGATGCCTGAAGAGCGCAACCTGCAAGACCCCGCCACCGTCGCCAATGTGATTGTGTTTGCCGCGCAGGTTCCACCTGAGTCGGCGTTGCAGGAGGTCATCATTACCCCGTTGACCGAAACGAGCTGGCCCTGAGCCTGCAAGGAGAGTCTATGGTCATTGTGCGCGCACCTGTCCGCGTCAGTTTTGGAGGTGGTGGAACGGACCTGGCGGCTTATTACGCCCATTTTGGCGGCCTGGTCGTCAGCACGGCAATCACTCGCTATTGCTCTGTGGTGGTCTGCCCGTCAGTCGATGGCAGTATCCGCATTCATTCTGCTGACTATCGCACATGGGAGATGTACCCGCGCGGCGAAATTCCCCCGGTGGAAGGCATCCTGTCATTACCTAAAGTCGCCATTGCGCACTTCGCCGACCTGGGATTACGCAAAAAGGGCGTTGACCTGTACCTCTTCTCGGAAGTTCCTCCAGGAAGCGGACTTGGCTCATCGAGCGCGATGGCGGTTGCATTGGTGCGCGCGCTTGCTGCCCACGTCGGACTGGTCCTGAGCGCGATGGAAGTGGCTGAACTTGCCTGCTCATTGGAAATCGAATTGCTGCGCATGCCCATTGGCAAGCAGGATCAGTATGCCAGCGCCTGTGGTGGGTTGAATACCATCACCTTCACGGCGAATGGTGTATACGTGGAGCCGCTCGTATTGCGGAAGAACGTACTTGCCTCTTTGCAAAGCAGCCTGCTGCTCTTCTCTACCGGACAGACGCACAACTCGGCCACCATTCTCGATCAACAGCGCCGGGATACGCAGGCGAAGCCGGAGGTTATTCGTTCCTTGCATCAGATCAAGCTACTGGCGTTAGAGATGCGCGAGGCGCTGCTGACCGGAAACCTGGAGCGTTTCGGACAGCTGCTTGACCTGGGATGGCAGGTGAAGCGCAGGTTATCAAAAAATGTCTCCACTACGGCGATTGACTGCTACTATGAAACAGCCCGCGGAGCCGGTGCGTTGGGCGGGAAGATTGTTGGCGCTGGAGGAGGAGGCTATCTTTTGCTCTATTGCCCGATTCATCGCCAGCGAAGGTTGCGGGAAGCGATGACCGAACTTGGTCTGGTTGAGATGTCATTTGATTTTGATTTCGCCGGGGTGCAGGTGATAACTGATGCTCTGACCCAGGAAGAACGTATGTCACGCTCTTCTGGGACATTTGCTTCGTCTCTTCATGCTCCTGTGTTCATGCGAGAGCAAGCATCTTCACTGTCCTCGCCCGTGAGCTGGTTTTTTGACCGCTTGTGAAATGTAGGTGATAACAATGTACGATGAAATTGCGAGTTACTGGCGTTCACTGGTTGACGTGATGCAATCCATATCGAGTGACACCCTTGCACAAGTTGCTGATATGCTCTTCTCCTGTTATCGAAGAGGTAGTACCGTCTTTCTACTTGGCAACGGCGGCAGCGCTGCCACCGCCTCACACTTTGCCTGCGACCTGGCAAAAGGCACACGCGCGACTGGTCTACCTGCCTTCCGCGTGATTCCTCTCAGCGACAATGTGCCGCTCATGACCGCCTGGGCCAACGATACAAGCTATGATCGTATCTTTGCGGAGCAGCTATCCGCGCTGGTGCGCCCCGATGACCTGGTAATTGTCATCAGCGCGAGCGGCAACTCGCCTAACGTCCTGGCGGCTGCCGGTGTTGCCCAGGAAGCAGGCGCCCTGGTAATTGCCCTGACCGGTCAAAGCGGCGGACAACTCTATACCATGGCCGATCTCTCGATCCTGGTTCCTTCAACATCCATTGAGCAGGTCGAGGATGCGCATCTTGCTATCGCGCACAGCCTCTGCGTCGCGCTGCGCCAGCGACTCTTCGCGGAATCCGCCTTACTGGAGGTAGAGCAGTCCGTCTTTCATAGCCTGATGGCGGAAACGGCCATTGGGGAATTGAATATATAAGAGGATGCCGGTTCTGGCATCCTCATCGCACATGCGGCATGACTTCCTGCGCAAATTGCTCGATCTGCTCCACCCGGTCGGGCCAGCGCGGCGCTATAAATTGCAGGGCGAGATGTTCAACACCGATAGCGCGGTATGCCCTGATCGCCTCGACAAGCTGTTCAGGTGTGCCACGCAGTCGCCGTTCATCTTGCGGTACGGCCTGCTTCGTGACCTCGATAGGGCGGCAGCAGGTGAGCTGAATCTGCTGGGGGTCGCGGCCAGCTTCCGCGGCCAGGCGTAACACATTGTGGTACCCATCTCGAAGTTCGCCTGTTGTGATGTCCACGAAGTAAGGAAACCACGCGTCGCCGTATTGCGCCGTGCGTTTCTGCGCCGCGCTGCCCTCTCCTCCGACCCAGATGGGAATGCGCGGGGTGGGTTTGGGGTAGAATGCCAGGTCGCGCAGGTGGTAGTATTGCCCATCGAAGTCGATGTGTTCCTCTGTCCACAGGCGCGAGACGATTTGTAGTTGTTCATCGGTCATACGCCCCCGTTCCTTGAACGGAACGCCCAGTGCGGCGAACTCTTCCTCCATCCAGCCAACCCCCACGCCCATAATCAGGCGACCGCGCGAGAGTTGCTCGATAGAGGCTGCCACACGTGTCCAGTAAAGCGGGTGACGATAGGGCAGCACCAGCACGCTGATACCAAGTGTAATCTTCTCGGTGCAGCCGGCCAGGAATGCCAGGCACGTCATCGAATCGAGGAAAGGCCGGTCAGGCGGGACGATGAACTCGTGATTTTCACTATAGGGATAGGTAGTCGAAATCTTCCAGGGTGTGACAACGCGATCCGCCGACCAGACCACGTCGAATCCCTGGGCCTCCGCGCTGCGCGCTGCCCCCATGAGCGTATCTGGCCCCGCCGCGCGGCCTGAGATCGGGAGAAAGACACCAAGCTTCATCGCTGTCTCCTTCATGATGTGTCGCCCTGAAAGGTTGCACATCATCCGACGATCTGAACACTGCCATCGCCCTGTAACCCCAGGATTACCGGTGATACCTGCGTACTGATTACCAGTATACCCGCAATCAGGCGTAGACGAATAGGGCTACTGACCCCGGAGAACTTCTCCTTAGTGATGCGTTGTACCAGTTCGGGAACTTTTGGCAATGTAGGCGTGGTGGTTGCTTTTTCGGGTACAAGCGCTCTCGTCACGATCTCCACTCCGTCAGCGAACAGTAAGCCGCCCTGGTCAAGGATGGCCGCGCCGCTGCAGTGTGAACCGGGAGCGGCAAATGAGGTGCAGAAGCTGGCATAGAATTGTTTCTGCCAATCGCTGTTATCGGGCGAGCGGACGGCGGAGATCAGCGAGACGAAGATATGCGGCAGCGTCAATTGCTGCTGTCGCGCCCATTGTACCAGTCCCTGCATGGCGGCGGGATGCACAAATTCGCCGCCG
>VBHV01000522.1 GCA_005881995.1 Chloroflexota bacterium
CCGATCACACTGGACGAAGACGAGAAAGACTTTCTATGTCAAGCCTTTCAGGCAAGGAATTTCCAGGAGAGGAGAAAAGATGAGGCAAACAGGTGGTGAGACGCCTTCAAGTGAGCATGAGAAAGTGTATCATGCCGCGTCCCGCTGTCAAGCCGCTTCGCTTTCCTTGACAGCGCGCCGCTTGCATGATCGGAAGAAGACATGCTCAGTTGCAGGCAAAAAAACAGGCGGTTTTGCCTCTCAAGCAACAACGCCACTACGCCACGCGGCGAGCATGGAGGCGCTGAGCCGCCTCAAATCTGGCCGAGTCATACAGCTCGTGCTTGGTCAGCATGGCGAAAATGATGCGTGCCCACACGTTGGAAAGGGCGCGGACCGCCACGCTATGGCTTTTGCCCTCAGCTCGCTTGCGCTGATAGTAGTCTCTGGCCCAGCCCTGCTGTTGGGTCGATTCCCAAGCAAACTGGTGCAGGGCATTGCGCAAGGGTTTGATACAGCCCAACCGTCGGTGCGCTTTGGCAGAGTTGCCACTCTGAAACAGGACGGGCGAGGTTCCGGCCAGAGCTTGCAAGCTCGCTGCGTCAGCATAGCGTGTCGGCTCATCCCCGATTTCGGGAAGCCTCCGAGGAGCAAGGCGTTTGCCGGCTCCGGGCAGACTGCTGAAGACCTCGTTGTCTTCATGCCTCAAAAAAAGGCGTGCAATCTCCTTCTCATACGCGCTGATCTGCTCCACCAGTGGCAGCAGTTGCGCGACCAGCGCCAGCATCAGGCGCGATTTGGTGCGCACCGTGATCGCGTTGGCGGTCAACTGCGGCTGATGCAACGTCTGGAAGATCGTAGGCGCAACCTTCTTGGCGGTCGTATGACCAGCGTGCTTGAGCACCTCGGTGATCTGCTCCACCGAAGCGGCCAGGGCTGCTTGTGGGGTGGGATAGGTTTGCGAGGCGCGATCAGGGTGGAGTGCTGCTGCAGCTTGGTAAACAACTGCAAGGCGACCGGATAGTAGGTTTTGAGGCAAGCCGTCAGCTGATTGACCAGGCGAGTCTGCGTCTGGATCAGGCCATCCTGGTCACGCGTGAGTGTTTTGAGTTCTTGCACCAGCTCACTGTCTGGGGTCAGCCGATGCAAATCGGCCAGATCAGCTCGTCCTGTCTTGGCGAGCAAATAGGCGTCAATGCTATCCGTTTTGGCTCCAGAAGCGGAGCGCCGCCGATCTACCGTCCTGGGGTTGACCGGGTAGACCGGCCAGCCCGCCTCAAGCAGAAACGCGATGAGCAATCCATGCGTGGTTTCGATGATGCAGGCCATCTGCTCTTTCTCGAGAGAGCCGCTGATGGTTTCCAGAAAGGTGTTCAGCTTGGCCAGTCCTTCTGGAGTGTGATCGACTCGCAGCGACCCCCTCTGGTGTCCTTGCTCATCAAGCACCAGGGCGTCATGGTGCGTATCCGCCCAGTCAATGCCAGCATACCACATCGTGCAGCTCCTTCTTTGCCAGTCACGTTCCTGAGCTCCCGTGCCCTTATATTGTGGTGCTCGAAGCACGACTTTCTCATCATCGGTTTCGCTCAGGAACAGCGCCAGGGAAGTACGAGCTTTCTTAATCGGTCAAGCCGTGTGGAACCCTGAGACTTTCCCCGGCGCGTTCAACAGTTCACTTGAGCAAGGCTCCTTGCTCCGGCCCTCGGTCGAGAGGGCTCGCTTTGATATTAACATATAAGGAAGCTCACCATGACCAGCAACACGCACCCTAACCCGTTTCCAACGCTCCCCCCTCCTCACGCTTCCATGGTAAACCTCAACCATACAAAAATAATACCGAGCAAAATGCGCGGTATTTGCACACTATCTCAACTTTATCAATGTAGGCTTTCAGTGAAGTGAAGAACGGCCCGCGCAAAATGGGCGGGAGTTGCACACGATTTCGACCCCCTTGCTGCCTTTCCGCCACACCTTGTCCCTACGAAGAAGAACGGGCGTTGCGGATATGAGGACTCATCGTCGCCAGCACCGTCATTACGACCAGGCATGCCCAGAAAAACAGGATTGAGGGGTAGATGCCGAAACGCTGGATCAAGATGCCTGTCGCCGCCAATCCCAGCGGGCGCGTGGTGCCGGGGAAGAGGCGGCAGGCGCTGATAACCCGGCCTTTGAGCTCGTCGGGGATCAGTTTCAGGCGATAGCTGAAGTAGGCGACATCTTCGATGGGATCGACGAAGCCGGTGCCAAATTCGAGCGCACCGAGGACGAGTGGATATGGCGCAATGGCGTAGATCGGCCAGATCAGCGCAAAGTACCAGCGTGTCAGCAGAATAGACTGTCCTACTGTCAGACGATGCTCCAGGCGAGGTGCCAGCAGCGAACCGAGGATTGAGCCGATGCCGCCGACCGCGAAGATCAGGCCGATAATGGCTGCCGATGCGTGTTGTTGCTGCGCCAGGATTATGATCATGAGTCCACTGCCCGAAAAGACGAACGCGCCTCCTCCCATGAGTAGCGTCATTGCGCGAATGAAGGGTTGACGCCATAACCAGATCACGCCTTCGCTGATCTCAACCCACAGCTTACGATGCACGGCGGTGCGAGCTTTCTGAAAAGGCGTGCGAATGAACGATAGGGTGACGATCGAAATCAGATATGATACGGCATCCGTGATAAAGGGGAACATCTGGCCGATCGTATAGAGGATGCCCGATAGAGAGGGGCCAAAGAGCGAGGTGGTGCCTTCTACGAATTCCTCCTGCGCCACGCCGGTAGAAAGCTGTTCAGGGGTGACTACCTGGGATACGGCAGCCGTTTTCGCGAGCTTAAAGAGTATCATCGAGGAGCCTTCGAGAAAGGCTGTGATGTACAGTTGCCAGATAGTCAGGTGTCCCAGGGCGAAGGCGATGGGGATGCTGGCAAGGCTGATGGCTCGCCCGGTATCACAAAAGATCATCATTCGTTTACGGTCCCAGCGATCGACGAGGACACCCGCGAACAGGCTGAATAATAGTGCGGGGAGCGCACGTAAGGCTCCGGCAAACCCGGCCTGGGCGGGAGAATGCGTTAACGCCAGCACGAGCAGCGGAAAGGCCAGTTCCGAGACCGCGCCTCCAATATCCGAGAGCGCCTGCCCGCTCCATAACAGTACGTAATCACGATTGCGCCACAGCGAGGCCGGGTGGCTGGATGAGGTGATGCGTAGCTTGTTTGTTGGATCATCCTGCGTAGTTGACATGTGTGAAGCCCTTTCTGAACAGTCTGCGGTGGTAATAGAGCAATCCGGGTGTCTTCCATGCCGCTGAGCAGTCATCCATCCAACAGGGAGGAAGGGAGTATTAGCCGGGCCTGGCAGCAGGGAGACACATGTAGCCCGGTCACATTGGGGAGTGTATCGAAAGATACGCTAAGAGAGGGAGAGAGTGGGCCAGAAGAGCAACAGTCACGCATCCGCAGCGCTGGCATCATTCGCCAGCGCTTTGCAGCGCACCGGGTAGCACCACTTTCCGCCGCGTAAGCAAATGTGCCAGGCTTACGCGGCGAAGTGGCTTGTGCGTCTATTGCGATTCCTGTGGATCATCCAGGATAATTGGCTTCTCATGGATAGTATGGTAGCATAGATTTCGAGAATACGTCAATGATGCGCATTATTGAAATCCCCAGGGCGACCACAAGGGTCAAGAGTCCTGCAACCCCACATATTTCTCTAAAAAGCGTGCAACAGCTGGATAGGCTACCAGCTTATTGGCGCGTTTGACCAGCCCATGTCCTTCGTCTTCGAAACGCAGGTATTCTACGGGCACTTTGCGGGCGCGGAGGGCGGCGACGATTTGCTCGGCTTCACCGATGGGGACGCGCGGGTCGTTCGCGCCATGGATGACGAAGAGAGGCGCGGTGATGTCGTTCACGTGGTGAATGGGTGAGATGCTCTCCAGAAAGTCGAGGTCACGTTCCAGGCTGCCATATTCCGACTCGCGCAGTTTACGCCGCCAGGGTCCGGTGTTTTCCAGGAAGGTGACGAAGTTGGCAATGCCGACGATATCGACAGCGGCTGCCCACAGGTTTGGATAGGTGGTGATGGCGGAAAGCACCATGAAGCCACCGTAGCTTCCACCCATGACTACTATACGCTCTGGGTCAGCGATGCCGCTAGATTGCAGCCCGTTGGGCTCGAGGAGCGCGTAGCCCTGGGCGACCAGGTATTGCGTCACCGGCTCAAAATACGGGCGAGCCTGTCCCTCCGGGCCGCCGTGTACTTCGATGACAACGGGTAAGTCCTGAGCTGGCTTATCTTTGGGCAAATAGAGGAAGGCTGGTATTTCGCGACCATCAAAGGTGGGATAATGCACAAGCTTTGGCTTGACAAAGCTTTCGCGTGGGATGCCTCCCAGCGAACTGCTGGTCGCGCACCACAGGAGATGCTCCTGGACATCCCATATCCATATATTAGCCGCGTCGTCGGGTGGAATGCAGGTGATGGCCAGCCGCGTGCCATCCGGCGACCAGGTGATTTCGTAGATCACGCTCTCAGGAAGGGCGGGTACAGGTAATGCCTGGCGCGCCTCCCATCCTGCCGATACATCGAATAGTTCCAGCTTCGAATAACCGTTTTCATTGATGATCAGAGCAAGGTGCTTGCCATCGGAGGATAGCGCAAGGTTCTCTATGTCCCAGGAATCATCGCGCAGGTAGGTCATCTCGCCTGTAGCAAGGTCGAGCCATGCCAGCGAGGAGAACTGGCGCCCGCGATTACTCACCAGGTACAGGCCACGTCCATCAGCTGACCAGAACGGGAAGTAGTGTTCCGCATGTCCCACAACGGTCTCCGGGGTCAGGTGGCGCACTTCACCTGTGAGGGTATCTAACAGCAACAATTGGATATGCACGTTTGAATGCCAGCGCGTCGCGGCCACGTAGCGTCCATCGGGCGAATAGCGAACGGGATAGTTGGTGCCGTTCTGTTGCAGCAACAGACGCGCTTCGCCTGTTTCCAACGAGCGTTCGTAGATATCAAAATAGCGCTCATCGCGCTCGTTGCTGGCATAGGCGAAGCACGCGCCATCGGGAGACCACGCGCCGAACTGGTAGATGGATTCCGGCTTCGAAGTGAGTGGGATAAAAGTCGAGCCGTCGCCACTGAGCAGGGAGAGCTGCATACGCTCGTTCCCACCCGCATCAGCGCTTACCAACAAGACATCGGCAGTCGGAGAGTAGGTAGCGCTGCCAACACGGTCCCCCACAAAGGTGAGTTGTTGTGGCCATGCAGGAGTGGGTGCAGACATATCTACAGGAACGCTCCACACTTCCGCAACACCTGTGATATCGGTCAGGAAGGTGAGGCGCTGCCCACCGGGCGAGAAGCTGGGGCCATTGGCCATGCGAACGTTGAGGTAGCGGGCAAAGTTGTATGTTTGGGTTGGCATAGGTTTTTTACTTCCTCCTTCAACACTGATCTGATTGTAACATACTTTTGGTTTATTGCCATTGTCCATTGGATGAGAGGCCAGGGCAGTGGGTGATACGAAGGTTAACATTATATCCAAAGTTATGCAGAGATAAGGGATTAGACAGCATGAGTATGGTATACTCAGGAAATGCTGGAATGTTCGTTACTGTTCAGAAGCACTGCATTGCGAGCAGCTTTTCTTCTGTCGCCCTCTCGATAAGGAGCTATTGATGGGCCGCATACCAACTGGGGTACTCATTTGGAGCCTCAAACGATATATCAGAAACGGAAACCTGTGGGATCGTGTCTGCTTTAGATGCAAGCATACTACTCCTGTCTTTGAGTATGAGCACCATGATGAACAGGGACGTCCCAGCTTCCACTATCTCTGTGAGGAATGTGCGCAGAAGAAGCTGGCGGAGTGGCTTCAATGCGCAGCGAGTCCAGACTACGTCCAGCTTGGCTACCAAACAGATTTTGACATCGCTACGGTCTTCTATGAACAAAAAAATGATGGGGAAACCTTGACGCTGATGCGCTGGAGTGCGGAACAACGGCGACGGAGACTGCAAAGCGCCGAGTAAGTGCAGCGAGATAGGGAGTAGAGGTTCATGTTACGAGGTGGATGTCCAACAAGAACGCCCACTTTTTATTTTACTTTATTCCCCGCATGCTCAACTGCACCCTCCCCCTCTGCTTATCCACGCTCAACACCCTTACCTGCACCACCTGGCCTACTGCCGCCACTGTAAGCGGGTCCTTCACATAGCGATCGGCCATCTCCGAAATATGCACCAATCCATCCTGCTTCACGCCAATGTCTACGAACGCACCGAAGTCCACCACGTTGCGTACTGTCCCTTGTAAGATCATGCCCGTTTCCAGGTCTTCCATCTTCAGCACATCGTGGCGCAGGATGGGCGCGGGCAGCGCATCGCGAGGATCAAGGCCGGGTTTTTCCAGATTCTCCAGGATGTCGTTGAGAGTGGGGAGGCCGACGCCGATCTTTTTGGCGATATCTGTCCAGGTCGCCTGCTCGCCGTCGCCTTCGGCGGTACGGTTGCGGGTGCCGCGGCCGAGGCTGCTTTGCAGTTTGATGAACTGGCGGAACTGCGCGACACGCTCGGCAGGCCTGGCTGGTTTGCCCTTGTTTTCGCTGTCGGAGGGGAGCATGTCGAGCAGGGCGCGTGCGGCGGCGTAACTTTCGGGGTGAATGAAAGTATTGTCGAGCGGCTCTTTGCCGTTGGCGATTTTGAGGAAGCCCGCGGCCTGTACGAAGGTAGTTGGGCCTAGCCCCGATACTTTTTGTAGCTCATCTCGTGTTTTGAAGGGGCCGTGTTCCTCGCGATACTTGACGATGGCGTTGGCAACACGGGTGTTGATGCCTGAGACGTGCTTGAGCAGGGCGGCGGAAGCGGAATTGACTTCGACGCCCGCGAAGTTGACGCAGGAGACGACCACGCGATCAAGCATGTTCGCCAGCTCTTTCTGGTCTACGTCGTGCTGGTAGAGACCGACGCCGACGGCTTTGGGATCGATTTTGACCAATTCGGCCAGGGGGTCTTGCAGGCGGCGCGCAATCGAGATGGTGCCGCGCTGTGTGGCATCCAGCGTGGGAAATTCCTGGCGCGCCGCTTCGGAGGCCGAATAGACCGATGCCCCCGCCTCGTTGACGATCACGTAGCCAATCTTCTTGCCTGTCTCCTGTTCGAGTTCGCGAATGAGTGAGGCGACGAGCTGTTCCGTTTCACGCGAGGCCGTGCCGTTGCCAATGGCGATCACATCGATGCTGTGCCGTGCCAGCAATGCGCGCAGTTGCTGCTGCGCCTTCTCGGACTGGTGCAGGTATAGCGTGTCCGATTCGATATATTTGCCGGTTTCATCAACGACTGTGAGCTTGCAGCCCGTGCGATAGCCCGGATCGATGCCGAGGACTTTGCGCCCGCGTAACGGCGGCTGTAGCAGCAGGTTGCGTAGATTGGCGGCGAAGATGTTGATGGCGTGTTCTTCGGCCTGGCGCGTGAGTTCTACGCGCACTTCGCGTTCCATAGCGGGAGCCAGCAGGCGTTTATAACCATCTTCCATGGCGTCGGCGAGGTGTCCGGCAAAAGGTGAAGTAGTTCTGATGGGGTAGTATTGTGTGATATCGCGCTGGGCCTGTTCGTAGGGAAGGGAGATGCTGACACGCAGTACGTCCTCGTGCTCGGCGCGGTTGAGGGCCAGCACGCGGTGGGGGACAAGTTTACTGACGCTTTCGTTGAAATCGTAGTAGAGCCTGTAGACGCCGTTGGGGTCCTTTTCGGCATCGGCGACTTTGGCAGTGATGGCGGAGCGTTTGAAAAAGGCGCTGCGCACGCTGCCGCGCACATTGGCGTCTTCCGCGATGACCTCGGCGGCAATATCACGCGCTCCCGCGTAGGCTTCCAGGCTGGTCTCCACGCCCTTATCCGGGTCGAGGAATGGGCGGGCTTGTTCTTCGAGCAGCGCGTCGATATCTCCGCGCAGTTCGGGCTGCTGCAGGATGAGATCGGCGAGTGGGGCCAGTCCTTTTTCACGGGCGACACTGGCGCGGGTCTTGCGCTTGGGGCGATAGGGTAAATAGAGGTCTTCCACTTCTTGCAGGGTGGAAGCGGCGGCGATGGCGGCGGCCAGCTCGGGCGTGAGCTTGCCCTGTCCATCAATGAGCCTACGCACATCGGCTTTGCGTTCAAATAGCGCCCGTAACGCGCCTGCGCGGTCAGCGATGGCCTGGATTTGCACCTCGTCGAGGCTGCCGGTGACTTCTTTGCGGTAGCGCGCGATAAAGGGGATGGTGTTGCCCTCGTCCAGCAAGGCCACGGTGCGGGCAATCTGTGCACTGCCCAGCTTCAATTCGGCGCCGAGAGTCTGGGCCAGTTCTGCCATGGAAAGCGTTTCTTCGGCGGTGGCTGTGGTGGATGCGATATCTTGATTTGTCAAAGCGATTGTCTACCTTCTCTGATTGGTTGAAAATGGTGTGCCAAAGAAGATAGTAACATAATAAGTCAAGCATGTAGGGGGACAAAGAGTGGCAGTGAGGATGGGCGGGGCATAGCAATTCCAAGCGTATACATTCTATCCATTGGCAGGCATCCCAACTGGACAGGGACAAGCTTA
>VBHV01000523.1 GCA_005881995.1 Chloroflexota bacterium
CTATAATAGTAATTGTTGTCGCCGCCATTGAGATGGTGCTACACGCAGTAGGAATTGCGTGAAAAAGGTTTCTTGTACAACCTTTGGATGGATACCGAAACCGAGCAAGAGAGACTCTGAGCTATCAGGGAATATTCCCAACGAACTTGTTGTTTTCAAAAATAGAATGTGGTGATGGCTTCTGCGATGCTTCCCAATTTTTTTTGCCTTCGAACGAGTTCTCCGAGAAAGGAACGATAAATGACTCACGAGCACGAATACCAGGTCATAGTCAATGAGAGTGGACAACTGTTGTGCGAAAAGTGTGGAACGCCTCTTCCTCTAGAGCCAGAATCGTTCCGCCGTACCCTCGCTATTTCCGGGCTTGCCGAACCAGGGTGGTTCGTCTGGCATTGCCCAAACCCATCCTGTGGTGCAATGAATATACGGCACGTCGACAATGTGGCGGACATCGAGCGCAAGCTTGATTCGATCTGCTGCTAATTGCGCAGCTGTACTGTACCTGATTCTACTGCTGGTAGCAGTAGAATCAGGTATTTTTCCTTCCGTCTCTATCGACCCGCCTATCTTGCTGGCTCCAACGCTCTTTGCTTCGCGCGACGTGTTGCGAGCCGGCTTGATATCCAATGGTACAGAAAGATGAAGAGGAAGAGCCACAGTGTTGCGGCGAGATACCCTCCCAGTACATCGAACAACCAGTGCTCTCCCGACTCCAGGCGAGAATAGCCCACTGCGAGCAGATAGAATACTGCTATCACCTGAAATGGCAGCAGAACCCAGCGGTAACGCCACGCGCGCACGGGTTGGCTGAAACTCAAATAGAGCAGAAAGCCGTACAAAACCACGTCATGCATGACATGCCCTGATGGAAAGCTATAGGCCGGGACGATACGATGGATACAGATGCCCTCTGCCGTTACCGGGCGTGGGCGGGCAACAAGAAGCTCAAGGACTAGCCACAGACCGCCCGCGGTCAGGACGGCGCTCCCCAGGAAAAGCGCCTGCCGTATGCAACGGAAGAGCATCATTCCAATCATCCAGAGTATGGGAATAAGGACTCCTAGCACGGGACCATTCAAGGTATCAATAGTATCAGATACGATATCTATCCAGGTTTGTGGCTGCCCGGTATAAACACAGGGAATATGATGCGGCCCTTGAATCGCGTTCGCAGCAGTGACTTCGACTGGCCAGGGCATGGGATGGTTATGAATGATAACACAAGCTGCTCCCAAAATCGCTGCTCCAATTATCCAAAGCGCGATGGCAACCGCCAGACGGAGACGAGTTACTCCTCTTTTTTGCTCGCCATTAGTTGTAAGCTGATCAGACGGTGGCCCTTGTATACCGGTTATTCTTTTCATAGCACTTTTCTCCTCAGAGTGAAATATCACTCTGAGAGTGACACGTTGTTGCTGCTCACAAAGGAGATAGAAAAGCCCTGAAGATTCATCACTACTCTGGTAACTCTCCCATCCATTTGCTATGATTATTAGTAGGATCGCATGATCCACCTCCATCATCTCATGAGCTAGCTCACGGGGACGTGCACATATTTTCGAGGACAGTGAAAGGAACGTTCATGTATAAAAAAATCTTTGTAGGTTTCGTATTACTTGCTATTTTGACCACCATGATTGCTGCCTGCGCTATTCGAGATGAAACCGGAGCATCGGGTCCGACGGTGCACATCATGGGCGCTAACTTCGTGCAATCGTCGATCACCATCAGTAAAGGTGATTCTATCAGCCTGGTCGTCGACGACGCGGTGCTGCACACCATTAAAAACGGCACCTGGA
>VBHV01000524.1 GCA_005881995.1 Chloroflexota bacterium
TTGGACGAACTGCAGCGCCGTGTTGTACAGCATAGAGAAGCAGAGGCGCAATTAGAGAAAGAAATAGAAACCATTCATACTGGCCACCAGTTGGAGATCGAGCAATACCAGAGCCATCTCCGTGAAATGATGGATGAACTGAACCAGAAGCAGCAGTCCCTCCTGGATTTAGAGCGGCGTTACCAGGAACTCTATCACACCTTCCACGAATCCGTCGAAGAGGAAGCGGGCAAGCTGGTCTCAGAAGCTGCCCAGACCCTTATACTCTCTCCCGAGCATACCCCCGCCATCCTGCACGATGTGATGAAAACGCTGGAATTTCAGGTCAAACAGACCGAAGACCAGCATGTCGCTGAGATCATGGCGCTCATGCGCCAGGTGCAGCGCAAAAACGAACAACTCGAACAAGAATTAGCGCAGGAACGTGAGAAGATTGCCCAGGAACGCCAGAAAATCATCGTGCAGCAGAACAGCGTACGCGAACAAGGCGAACTGCGCAAGAAAACAATCGAGTCGCGCCTGAGAGCCCGTTTTACCGCGGTCGTCACTCTGCTGACAACCGCCTTGTTATTCCTGCTTGCCATGTTTCAATTAGTGGCTTTTACGTACCTCAAATGGCCGATGAACTGGGCGCTCTTTGGCCCCATTATCGTATGTATGCTACTGGCACTCTTCTTCGCGCGCATCGGCTCCCATACAAGATACTTTCGCCCACCACAGCAGCAAAAGAAGGACAACAAACCCGCCAAATAGTGAAACCAACACAAACCCTTATTTCCCCGCAGGCTCAAGATCGCCCTGGAGTTGGGGGCTGGGGCGTAAAATCAAAATGGAAGGAACAGTCGCATTATATAAGCGCAGGTAAAAATAGCCGATGCCTGCTAAGCCAAGCATCAAGCTCGGAGTTTCACCACCACCGGCTCCGCAGGGCCAGTGGCGGCTATGCCTCGCATACATCTCAATGCCAGCATTGGCAACCTTAAAGGCGAGAGCTGAGCCATCTGCACATTCCTGTCCTAGCACCTGGCTGCCTTCGAAAAGAGCTTCGGCATTTCCAGCCAGGCCGTGGCAAAGCGAATAATTTGCATTGCTTGTCCCTAACGATTTCATAGGCACGTAGCCGGGATAGTGCAATCCCTGGAGCACCATGGCACCAGGATGTGGAAAAAGATACCTGACGCTTATGCCGTTTGCCCCTGCTTGATTCCTCGCGGAAATCTGGCCAGTTGCCTGCCTTTGCATCGAACCAATGACGCTCATAACTGAAGGCTTGTTCAGCCGCTGTCCGGTACTGCGAGTTATCCGTTACATGAAAGAGTTCCAGCAGAGCACAGCCGATGCCAGCAGCCCCGTGTGAATAACCGGTCAAGTTGTGCTGAGTGGGGGAAGCAGATGATTTCCAGGAGTATCCTATATCAGACTTGTCTGCCGTTTGCAACAACTCATCCCCCAGCTTTACAGCAAATTCGAGCAAAGATGCGTTATTTAGAATGTTACAGAGAGCTATCAGTGCTATAATGGCTCCAGCACTACCCGAG
>VBHV01000751.1 GCA_005881995.1 Chloroflexota bacterium
GGGTCAATTACCACCTTTTCTTCGCTCGAATGGAATACCTACTCATAATAACGCGGGGCCAGGTCGTTACCTATAAGCGTCCAGGAGTTCGATAGCTCTCCTCTGATGACTCCCTCCATCAGGTCATATGGACTTCTCAGATCTGGTCGGCTTCTTATACTAATAAGGAAACATACTAGTGCTATGGTGAAAACGAGAGAATCAATAATGACAGAGCAATCAATTGAACAGCAGGATGCTCTACTCAGCCATGCTGAACCTAAAATCGGAAGTGGTATTGGCAACGGTGGAGGCGGCGGAAAAGTGATCGGGAATGGAAATGGCAATGGCGATTATGGCGAACAGAACATTCAGATTCTTGAAGGGCTGGAAGCGGTACGTGTGCGCCCTGGCATGTACATCGGTGCAACCGATCATCGTGGCCTTCACCACCTCATCTATGAGGTCGTCGATAACAGTATCGACGAGGTCATGGCGGGCTATGCCGATACGGTAAGCGTCACCATCCACCCCGATAGCTCCGTCACCATCGAAGATAATGGGCGCGGCATCCCCGTAGAAGAACATCACCAGCGCCCTGGTCTCTCTACCCTCGAAGTCGTGATGACTATCCTGCACGCCGGTGGCAAATTCGGCGGCGGCGGCTACCAGATCAGCAGCGGTCTGCACGGCGTCGGTGTCTCGGTCGTCAACGCCCTCTCGGAATGGTGCCAGGTCGATGTCAAACGCGACGGCATTCTCTACCGCCAGCGTTACGAACGCGGCCTCCCTGTCACACCCTTGCTCGAAGTAGACCCCATCGAGGATGACGATACCGGCACCATCACCAGCTTCCTGCCCGACCTGTCGGTGATGGAGACGCGCGACTTCAACTTCGACGTCCTGGCGCAGCGTTTCCGCGAAATGGCCTACCTCAACCGGGGCATGACCATCTCCCTTCGCGACGAGCGCACCGACCGCGAGGTCACCTTCTACTTCGAAGGCG
>VBHV01000525.1 GCA_005881995.1 Chloroflexota bacterium
CGATGCATGCTGACGTGCGTGCCGAAACGCTGATTCTCACGCTTTTCAAGGGTATACGCTCGAATAACAGTCAATGCATTAATGTCTTCGGTTGCTACATCCGCGATTTTTCCAGCGGCTTTGGCCTTTTTGCGGGCAGCAGCTTTGATGCCGTTGGTATAGGCCAGGACGAGCAGCATGAGGATGGGGGCGATAGTCAGAGCGAGCAAAGTATAAGACTGGCTGATAAAGAACATCACAATGGCTACGCCGATCAATGTGAGGATGCCAGCCAGCAGGTCAACAATGCCGTCATTGACCAACTTTTCTATGTCCGCGATATTGCCGGTTACGCGCTGCACAAGGTCGCCTTTTTTCTGCCTGTCATGCCAATCCAACGAGAGGCGTTGCAGGTGGTCAAACATCTGCTCGCGTAAACGTGCACTCAGGTTTTGAGCGATGAAAGTGGCCAGGAACAGTTCAATGTAGACAAGAAGCGCGCTTAACAGCCCGAAGACGGCGAGCATAATCAAGGAAAAGACGATAACGCCGATGGTGCTGTGCTGGGTAATCCTGGGGTGGAGTACCGAGTTTGGATCGGATGGTGTCGCCGGACAGGGCGCGGGAGGCGGCTGTCCAGGTGGCTGGTTGGGCTGCGTTGGTCGCAGCGATGGATCGAGTACCGGTGTGTCAAATAATGTAAGCACGCCATCGAGGAAGGGAAAGGTGCAGGCCGGGTCGGAACCTGGATTATTGACTTTGCTTGGGATAAATTTCAATGGCATGGCGGCTAGCAGGTCGGAGCCAACCTGCGTCACTGTTACGAGCATCGCAAGTATTACAAGGAAGCGATATCCTTTCAGATTACGATACAGAAATTTAAAGAGAAATACCATAGGTTTTTCCTCAACTGGGCACAGGTTATGCTGATGCTGCTACCTCTTTACAGACAGCTTGTGAAGAACCTGTTGAAGTGGTACTGAGGCGATGCATGACCCGGTGTGCAGCAATTTCGATGATGTGGGAAGCGACCAGGCTGACTGCGTCTGGTACCTGTCCAAAACTTGGAAAGTCGTTTATATCAACCACCATAGGGCCGTTGGGCGTCTCAACAACATCTAGCCCATAAATGTCTAATCCAAAGATGTCTCCTACACGCAGGGCTAATTCGCGCAATTCGATAGTGAGGGGGATGAGATGTTTCTCCACCTCTATCTCGGGATGCAGTGGTGATCGTTTGGCGACAGCGAATACTTGTGTTCCTGCGACGTACAACTTGGTGTCGAAGCCACTATTCTCTACATAATGCTGCGCCAGGAAAAAGCAATCTCCTGCTTCGGCTATCTCTAAAGTGGCTAGATCACGTGGACTATCGACTCTGTAGATGCCCCGGCAAGAACTCCCGTTGGTGGGTTTTACCACCAGGGGATAGTCCTGGTGCGGCACCTGGTGAAGTAGCCTGGGATGGGCTACGAAATAGGTATGCGGAACGGGCAGGCTATGAATTAATGCGTGGGTGGTGGCAATAGCTTTGTCACGCACCTGCCGAATGGCGTGCGAATGATTAATGGTAGGAATGCCTGCCGCTTCTGCCGCTTCAAGAATACTTAAGCCGGGACCATCGGAGACGGTTTTCAAGATATAGGCATCGTATCCCGCTTGGGCGAGACGCGATAAACTGGTGATGGTTGTCTGTGGTTCGAGCAGGTCAACCTCATGGCCCCATTGCATGAGTTGACGAGCGATCACCAATGGCATCAGTTCATTGCGATATTGATCTTCGATAATAAAACAAAAATGCATCACTTTCTCCTGAGGTTATCCATTTGGATAGGAGCCGAGAAGAGTCAGACCCCACAATAAAAAATACGGAGCATTGTTACACTTCCTGGTGTCTAACAATGCTGATCTTCAAGTTGTTTCATCGTTTACTTCTATGTATACTCGTGTTTCTCCTTGTTAAATACTTACAATTATTAACTAATGATTAAGAAAAACATAACATAATCTTAACAAAAGTGGAAGCGTGAAGAGTCAGTAAAATTGCTGAATTCAGGCTCGTGTAAAAAAGATTTACAAATTCTTGTGGGAAAGATGCTGTGTACTTTAGCCAGGCGTTGCACGTGTTGTGACCAGACGAGAAAAAGGTGTTCTCATCTTCTCTTTCGTCTTTTGTGTTTTGAAGTGTGTTATAATCGCCTGTGATGCGATGCCCCGACAATAAAAGGGCTTGCATACATTACACAATCTGAGGAGGAAGATTCTTAATGCTCTCACGATTTCGACATGGACCACACAGTTTCGTTTTACTGGCTTGCAGTATACTTCTTGCAATGCTTCTTGCTGCTTGTGGTGGCGCTGCAACAACATCATCGTCAACGCCGACCCCTACACCACCACCGTCGCCAACGCCTTCTCCCACGCCGTCGCCCTCGCCTGCGACAAGTTTGACTACCTATACAGGCGACGGTTATACTATTGGTTATCCATCAAGCTGGAAAGTCAATGCTCAGAGCACCAAGGTTACCTTTGCCGATTCTACCGGTATCTACAACATGACGATTGTCGTTACCCCTAATCCAGGTGCGGCTATTAGCGCTGATACTGTTGCCAATGCCGGCATAACGGCTGCCAAAACCCAGTTGAAAAACCCCCAGGATGCAAATTTGCCCGCAACTACGATGGTTGGAGGAGATAGCTGGGTGCAAAAATCCGCCATTGGCACGTCGACTACCGCTGGTACAAGCATTCCCCTGGAATTCGTAGTCATCGCAGATAATCATCCTGCGAGTTCACCTTCAACGAAAAGTTTTACGATCGTCTATGGCACCGCTCAGCAGTTCTTCGCTTCGGCCAATACGAGCTACTTCCAGCCAATGCTGCAATCGTTCAAATTTACCTCGTAATGCTGCAGTGCGTGCGGGAGCTATCTTTCGGGGTAGCTCCTTCCTTCTCTTTGCGCCACTTGCTTGACATTGAAAAGTGAGTATGTAAATATGTCTCTTCGAGGACACTCCGCCGTTTGATGCTGGACAAGGGTGGGCAGTGACTCTGACGGAAAAACTTCCAGAAAGGTATGCGAACCCTTCGCTTGAGAGGAGCATTCTTGAACTCATTTTTCCGTCACATAGACTACTCACCTTGTCCAGCAGCATATAGCGAGACGTCATAGGAGATACATGTAATTATTGGACCAGGTTCATAGATAGAAGGCTTTTTTTGTATGATAGGATTAATGGGTTTAAAAGAAGACGTTTCCTCATTTCAGCGCAATGTACACTCCTGGTTTGCTCAGCAACTCAATGATCACAAGTCAAAGGGAACAATAGCTTCGCTGGACGGTGTCCGGGCTCTGGCCTTTTTGCTCGTCTTCGCATTTCATCTCAATCATTCGGGCGTGTTGGATTATGGTAATAATCCATTTATCGTGGCTTTTTTTTTGGTAGGAAACACAGGGGTAACCCTCTTTTTTGTCCTCTCCGGTTTCTTGCTCTTTCTTCCCTATACTCAGGCACTTCTTTTCGAAAAAGACTGGCCGCGGCCCAAACTATACTATATACGTCGCACTCTCCGAATATTTCCTGGATATTTCTTTTCACTTTTTATACTGGTAATGTTTACCAAGCCGTCTTTCATCCAACCTCACAACTGGGGACAGTTAGTCCCTTTTCTCACATTCACTATGGGATTTTACAACTCTTCTGGCTTAATCAACGGCCCATATTGGACGCTAGCAGTCGAGTTTCAATATTATCTGATCTTACCACTGATCGCTTTGGGCATCTTAGGACTGACCCGCCTGGTGCGCCCTGAGAAACGCTTGTGGATGGTTGTTGGCTCTCTCTTTGCTATGATCAGCTGGGGTCTGGTGACAGCTTGCTATGGAGCGTATTTTGCCAGTCATCCAGATCAGACGTTTCTGATACCACGTCCTCTCCTCAATGTGGTGCTCTTCGTCGTTTATGGCGATCGGAGCAAATTCTTGGAGGATTTTGCGGTCGGGATGCTGATTGCAGTTGGCTACCTTTCCATCATGAATTCGCCCAGAAAAGATCACTATTTACTGAGGATGCGGCGACTTCTCACCTGGCTCCTGATCCCTTGTATCGCGCTTTTTGTCTACGCGGCCATGTCCGGCTATACCTGGCCATTTGTCCCTCGTGTGTTCCAGGCTTTTCCCTGGATGAACGAATTCGCCTTTGCCTCGTGTTATGGTTACCTGGTTACTGCTGTACTC
>VBHV01000526.1 GCA_005881995.1 Chloroflexota bacterium
CACGCATTTCGTAAATCGCCAGGCTGCGCAGAATGTAGTCACGCGCCATCGTGATCTTGCCAGCCAACTTATAGCCTTGCCCGATCTCCATGTACTTCTCAGCGAAACTCTTACTATCGCGCCTCATACCTTCGAGAGTGGTGAGCGCGCGATGATAATAGGCAACAGCCTTCTCCAGGTCCCCATGACGGAAGTAGTCATTTGCGAGATTGCTGAACACATCAAGAGCAAACACAGGATCATTGATCTGTTGATTCTCTAGAGCATTTGCGCAACGCATATGATTTTCCAGGGCCAGAGTATAGTTATACAATAAGAAGTACGCTTTTCCTAACAGATTGCGAGCCCGCTCGGCAAATTCAATATCACCCAGACCTTCGCCCTGCGAGACCGCCGCGCGTAAATCAACTACTGCTTCTTGATTTTCATGTAAGCCTAAATGTATCTGTCCACGTAGGAGAAATAGTCGATAGGCCTGATCTGTAGTAATGCGATCTGGCTGGATAGGCGTGAGGAGCTCGTTCGCCCTTGCATACTCGTGCTGTTGAATCAGTACATTGGCCTGTAACAGGTCCACATCGATACGCTGATCCGGGCCAGAATCGGCTGGTGAATAGCCGACCGCGCGCGCTTCTGCGGCGCCCGCAGGCGATCCCTCTAGAAGGAACGTCAAGGGAACATCCAGGCGTTTTGCCAGGATCGAAAGCGCTTTGAGCGAGGGACGAATTTTTCCGCGCTCGATGGCGGAAATGTACGAGATTGAGAACTCAGGCGCAGCCAGTTGTGCCTGTGTCAAGCCTAACTTGGTGCGTACCTCACGAATGTTTGTTCCAACGCGTGCCGCGACCGCCTTTCCTACATTGGCGGTTTCAATTGAAGCCATGAGAAACCATTTCCTTTCTTCCACAGTGTGGGGGGGAACATATGAATTGCCAACACGGCAATTCACATCAACACCGGTTTTTCTTGTGAGAACGCGAATAAGCACATCATTTTTAAATGATGCGCTAATGTCAAATTTCCAGGTCCTCCTAGAATTCGAGTGAATAAACAGGTTGTTTTTGTTGTAGTCAAAAACTTGAACTCGCTTGATTTACCTTGTTGAAAGCTCCGTTAATTCTCTTAAACATTATCAACAGTCTAAGCATCACTCACTAAAGAGCCTCCTGAGGTATACTATATCATTTCCTGACTTATTTGTCAATATGATGTTATACTGTCAATGTTTGGAATCAAGGAAAGAGTTTGATAACACAGACACTAAATTCATTTGCAGTACTTGAGCTATTTGAGACAAATAAATAGACAGTTATGAAATAAATTTTTTGTATGCAAAAATTCAGGCATCTTTATCTGCTACCTTTCCATTCAGTATAGGGCATCCGCTTGCTTTAATTCACCGCTTTTTTCTTAATACGAGTAGCATCATTGTATATACATATAATATCACGAGTCTCAACTTTGATGTTACTAGTTGCAATCAGTGAGGGTACAGCAAAACCAACCTTTGTGTTCATTGTAGTACTTATAGGGTACAATCTTCGACATTGATCATATGCGCACACTAGAAAAAAGCTTCCACGTCATCTATAATGACAACTCAGGCGTTTTCATCCTTATATATCGATACTGATCCGCTTAATTACATATGGAAGCACCGCTGAAACAAAAGGGAGGGATTGCATGGAGACCATCAACACCTTATTCGCTTCCGCAGTAACACGATTCCACGAACGTACCGCCCTGCTCGAACCCAACGAAGATGGTGGTATGATAACGCTCACCTATGATGCGCTACAAGCGCGCGTTCAGCAATTCACCGGGTATTTACAGGAGCGCCATCTGGCGAAAGGCGAACGTGTTCTACTCTGGGCGCCCAGCAGAATTGATTGGATGGTCACTTTTCTATCTGTGCTGCTCGCAGGAGGAGTGGTCGTGCCGCTCGACGTCAGTTCGAAGGAAGATTTTTTGCGGCGTATTGCACAGACGACTGAGGCAAGCTATCTCGTTACCACGAAAAAGCAATATGACACGCTCAAACAACCGCCCGCGCCATTGATCGACCTGGATGCTTTACCGAGCGGAACATTCGATTCTGCCACTCTTCCAACCGTTGAAGGAAACGACCTGGCGGAGTTGGTATTTACATCAGGTACCACAGGCCAGCCAAAGGGCGTCATGCTCAGCCATTGGAACATTGCCAGCAACGCTGCAGCCGCGCTCGATGTGGTTGATATCCATCCTGATGATCGCGCGCTCTCGATCCTCCCTCTCAGTCATATGTTCGAGCTGACCATCGAACTGGCTATCATTCGCAGCGGCGCCAGCATCGTCTATGCGCGTTCGCTCGCCCCCGATACGCTGCTCAAACTGCTGAATTCTCAACATGTAACCTGTATGGTGCTGGTGCCACAGGCGCTGCAATTATTTCTCAATGGCATTGAACGCCAGGTGCGCATGCAAAAAAAAGAAAAGCAGTGGGAGATGCTGCACCGCATAGCGCCATGGCTCCCATTCCCTTTGCGGCGCGTCCTCTTTAGAACGGTACACAAGCGTTTTGGCGGACACTTCCGTTTCTTTATCAGTGGCGGCGCCTATTTACCGCCGAAATTGGCTGAGCGATGGGAAAACATGGGTTTTCGCGTGATGCAAGGCTACGGCGCGACCGAATGTTCCCCTGTCGTCTCCGCCACGCGCTACAACGACCACACCTATGAGAGTATTGGCAACCCTCTTCCAGGCGTTGATGTGCGCATCGCCGAAGATGGCGAACTGCTCGTACATGGGCCGAATGTAGCGCAGGGCTACTGGAAAAACCCCGAAGCCAGTGCCGCCGCCTTTCAAGATGGCTGGTACCATACCGGCGACCTGGGCAGTCAAGACGACAAAGGTCGGCTCTACCTGAAAGGCCGCAAGAAAAACCTGATCGTGCTGGCCAACGGCCTCAATGTCTACCCGGAGGATATCGAAAATGTGCTCTTAACCAATCCTGCCATCAAGGACGCTGTGGTGATCGGCTTAATGGAGGGGGATGGAGGACCAAATGTGCATGCCATCCTCTTGATGGATGACCCCAGCCAGGCGAAAGCCGCTATCCAGCAGGCCAACAAACAGCTTGCCTCACATCAGCAAGTGCGCGGCTACACCATCTGGCCCGAGGCGGACTTCCCACGCACGCACACCCTGAAAGTGAAAAGGCCAGAGGTGCTTGAGAAGTTTCAGACCATACGAAGTCAGGAGAAGTAGCTTGCTCTACCTGGTCGCGACGCCCATTGGGAATCTGAACGATATAACGCTGCGTGCCCTCACGACCTTGCGCGAGGTGGATTACGTCGCCAGCGAAGATACGCGTAAAACGGGCCTGTTGCTCAAACACTTCGATATTTCCAAACCACAGCTTGCCTTCCATGAACACAACGAAGAGCGAGCGGGCCAGCACATCGAGGAGTTGTTGAAGCAGGGAAAATCCGTGGCGCTAGTCACGAACGCCGGCACCCCTGGCATCTCTGACCCTGGCTACACATTGGTGCGCCGTGCCATTGCCGCAGATATCCAGTTGACAATGATTCCAGGCCCCACAGCTTTCGTCATGGCGCTGGTACTCTCAGGCCTGCCGGTCCACAGCTTCACCTTTCGCGGCTTCCCCCCACGCAAGTCCGGCTCGCGCCGCCGTTTCATGGAAGTCGACAAGGACATGCCCCACACTCTCATTTACTACGAAAGCCCCTACCGCCTTGAAGCATTTCTCAGGGATGCCCTGGAGGTTTTTGGGGAAAGGGAAGCCGCGCTTGCCAATGACCTCACGAAGATGTTTGAACATGTAGAGCGCGGAACGATCTCGTCACTTTTGGAATGGGTAGAGCAGCAGTCGAAGCTCAAAGGGGAGTTTATTATTGTAATAGCGGGGGTGGGAAAGCGGGAGATGGTAAATGGACAGTGAAGAACGTCACCGCCTCAGCCGAATTTTGGAGCATCGCGCGTTCGTTCTCGCTAAGTTCGATCTCCACTATCTGCTCGACGCCGTTTGCGCCGAGTTTGGCGGGGACGCCGACGAAGAGGCCATTGATACCGTATTCGCCTTGCAGGTAGACGGCGCAGGGCATAATCATCTTCTTGTCGAGCAGGATGGAATCGACCATTTGCAGGACGGAGGCCGAGGGCGCGAAGTATGCGCTGCCGGTACCCAGCAGTTTGACGATCTCAGCGCCCCCGTCGCGGGTGCGCTGCACAATCTGTTCGATACGCTCGGCTGGCATCAGTTGCGAAATGGGGACACCGGCTACAGTACACATGCGGGCAAGCGGAACCATGGTATCGCCGTGTCCGCCGAGAACATAGGCCTGCACATCGCGTACCGAGACGCCCAGTTCTTGCGCGATAAAGGTGCGGAAGCGCGCGGTATCCAGCACACCCGCCATACCGACCACGCGGTTGCGTGGGAAACCACTCAGGTGTAGGGCAAGTTGTGCCATCGCGTCCAGGGGGTTTGTTACCATAATGAGAATGGAGTTCGGTGAATACCGGACAACTTCCTGCGTCACCTGCGTAACAATTTCCTGGTTCTTCTTCACAAGGTCGTCACGTGACATGCCGGGTTTGCGGGGAAATCCGGAGGTAATCACGACGATATCTGAGTTAGCCGTATCGGCATAATCATTGGTGCCGACCACTAGCGAGTCGTAGCCCAGCACTGGACCCGCCTGCAACATATCAAGCGCTTTTCCCTGGGGCATATTTGGGACGATGTCGTACATCACCACGTCGGCATAGTCGCGTTCAACAAGGCGCTGTACCAGCGTGCTGCCAACAAAGCCTGCCCCGACCACAGTGATTTTACTTCTCATGACGCTGTCCTTTCCGTTAAAAAATAGAGTCGATCTAAAGTTATTGTATGCCGCAGCACAGCAAAATGGCAACGTGGCCTATCTTCACAGGTATGTACACAACATATCCACATATTCTTGACGGAATATATATACATTGCTTATTGGCAAGCTAATATGTTAAACTCTAGTATGTCTTATGATGATCCTCTTTTTTCGCTCGCTTACCGGCTTATTATACGGCCAAAAATGAGCGGGCGTTCTTAAATCGTCGTTCGTGCGTTTCTTATCGCTGGTATCATCTACCACAAAGGAGGCGTTCTCACATGGCGGAAACCAACCTTTCCCAGCAAGAACAGGACGAGGCATTACTGCAAAAGTTTGGCTACAAGCAGGAGCTGCGGCGCACGCTGGGCTTCCTCTCCAACTTCGCGGTAGCTTTCTCCTACATCTCTGTCTCGACCGGCACGTTTTCTCTGTTTTATCTTGGTATCCTGGCAGGTGGACCCGCATTTTTCTGGACATGGTTCATTGTTGCAATTGGACAGTTCATCGTCGCGCTGAACTTCGCTGAACTCGCATCTCATTTCCCGATTGCAGGTTCGATCTACCAGTGGAGCAAGCGGCTCTCAGGTCACACCCTGGGCTGGTTTACCGGCTGGATTTACTTCTTCGCAGGTATCCTGACGATCACAGGGGTCGCATTTACCATTCCTATTCCGTTACTTGGGATCTTT